>JBFHPN010000010.1:0-13225 GCA_041592735.1 Oleiphilaceae bacterium
CTTGGATGACTGGTATCTGGAGGGTTGCCCGCATCAAGGGCCCGACCTGTCATTCGATGCACAAAAGCGAGCACACATGGTCTGGTTCACTCAGGGGAAACAGCACAAGGGTCTGGTTTACGGGCAGTATGATCTGCAAGAACAAGCGCGGCTGAAAGTGATGACGGTAGACGCCAGCCCTGCGGCATCGCGCCCTCAGGTTCTGGTGCATAAGGATGAAGTGTTTATTGTCTGGAAGCGCTTTAATGGCAAGGGTGTTGATCTGCGCCTGCTACGCTCAACTGATCTGGGTAAAACCTGGATGAGCGAGCAGCAGATTGCATCGACAGACCATGATTCCGATTATCCCGATCTGATCCAGCAAGGGGAAAAAGTTTATGTGACCTGGCATACACAAGCTGAGGGGCTGCGGTGGATGGCGTTAAAATGATGCAAATAAAACTAAAGACACAGCGCTTACATGTCAGGCACATGAAGCTATGCTGGTTGCTTACGATCGCCTTGATGTTGTGCGCCGGTGTTTCCCAGAGTGCCAGCACTCGGGTCACCTTGAATTTATTTGAACCCCAAAGCCTGGGGGTGATTGAACAGGCTTATCAGGGTAAGGCCTTTATTTTAGTGCTGTGGTCGATTGATTGCCCCCCTTGCATTGAGGAACTCAAGTTACTGGCGCGTATGCAGAATTCTGGCCTGGCGGGCCGGGTTGTGTTGGTTGCAACCGATGGTGAGGACTATCGGGATGTGGTGGAAGATTTACTGGCGCAGGAAGATTTATCCCGTTATGAGCACTGGCGTTTTCATAACACCTTGCCCGAAAGATTGCGTTACAGCATAGACCCAGACTGGTACGGTGAATTACCCCGCGCCTATTTTTACGATGCCCAGGGTCAACGGGTTTCACACAGTGGTTTGCTTAATGAAAACCTGCTGCAGGAATGGCTGGCGACGTTTATCAGGTCTTCACAGTATGCGCCGCAGTAAACCCTTTTGCCTGACCATGAGTGTGTCGATCATCTTGCACCTTGGGATGATCATCACCGCGTTGCTTAGCTTGTCTGGTCATACCACGTTGAACACCGTGGCCTCGCCCTCTCGTTCACAGGTGATATTGGTATCGTCTCCGCTTACACCGGCTGACTCGCCGCCCATAGTTGAAAATACGGACAAACGAGAGCCTAAGGCAAACAAGCAACCTGTGCTCAGTGCAAGTGCTGAACGTAAAGCAGACCTTGATACCAAAAAGGTGCTTGCACCTGTGGCGAAAACGGAGCTGGTTTCAGATATTCAGCCCAAGGCACAGTCTGTTGCGGTTGAAGTGCCCAATCTGACGCAAAGCTTGACTGCCAACATCGATTTGCCTGAGCAGGAAGCGGAGGATTTGCTCGCTACTGAACTGCCACTGAATCCTGAACAGCAGTTCAACAAGGCCTCAGGGGATGAAGACGAACTGCTCAGGCACTATATGCAACAAGTGCAGGCAGCACTGGAATCGCAAAAATTCTATCCAAACAGATTAAGAAAAATGCGTAAAGAAGGGTGGGTCGAATTGTCGTTTACGCTAGATCGATCGGGAAGTATTCAAAGCGAGCGTGTCGCTCGCTTTGATGGCCACGCCTCGTTTCAGCAAGCTGCACTGGCAGCCTTGGAAAAGGTCGGTCAATTTCCGGGTTTCCCCGAGGAAATTGACCGATCGATGTGGGCATTTAACATTACCTTGCAATACACACTGAATTGAATCCGATCACCCTTTGGCTGGTGTTTTTTTAACGCGTTTTTTGGTTTTTTTGACTGTCTTTTCGAGCGCATCCAAGGCATCGCTGGTATGGGTCACCAGGCGCTGAATGCTGGGTAATGAATCTCGACAGGCGGTAAATACAAAGGTGATCTTATCGTCATAGGTAAACAGAGTGATGTTCAATGCCTGCCCTTGCATGATGAAGGAAACCGGATGCACGCTATAGCACTCGGCACCATTTAAATAACGTTGTTCTTTCGGGCCGGGCACATTGGAAATGACTACGTTATACATCGGGCTGCCGCCACGGTTGCCGATTCCGGTCATTTGCCCAAGGGCAAAAGGCAGGGTCATAATGGCGCTGTAGGCGGTTATCTGGGCTGCGTTCATATTGGCTAATAATGCTTTGCCCGCCGTCATCGACGCCTTCACTTTAGTAAAGCGAGCAAGGGTGTCGGCTTCATCGGTTCCTAACGAAGCGAGCATCATACCAATCGCATTACCCCCGCCTGCATCGTCTTTGGGCCGGAACGAAACCGGGACTTGCGAGACCAAGGATTTCTTGGGTAATGCATCCAGTTCCAGGAGATAGCTGCGTAGCGCACCACCACAGATGGCCATAACAACGTCATTTAAGGTACCGCCGTGCTGCTTGCCTATTTTGAGTAATCTATCGGTTTTAAACTCAACGGTACTGACGCGTCGGTGAGGCCCAACAGCAGAATTCAAAATGGAACTGGGTGCCGAATAAGGTGCCACGAGCGCTGGGTGGCGTTGAATGCGTGGCCCTAATACAGAGTTTAAGGTGGCTCCGAAAACACCGGCAACCGCTTTGATGGGGTCGGAAATCTGGGCCAGTAATGCTTGCGTGTATGAAGGTGTGCTTAAGGACATGTCTTCTGTTTTTCGCACACGCTTAGGCTGTTTCATCGCCCAAAAGGGCACAAAATCCGATAACACTTCCGGGCTTGTTTGCCCCATCCATTGGGCCATTAAACGGGCTCCGGCGACCCCATCTATTAAGGCATGATGCATTTTGGAATAGATGGCAAAGCAATCATCCTCCAAGCCTTCGATGATATGGCATTCCCACATCGGTCGGCGATGATCCAAGGGGATGCTGTGTAATCTTGAGATTAAGACCGCCAGTTCCCGTTCGCCACCGGGCTGAGGCAGTGCGGAATGCCTCAAGTGGTAATCAATGTCTACACTCTTTACTGTTTCCCATGCATACATAGGGTGAGTGGCAGAACGTTCTGACAGTTTTAAATTGAAAGGGGCGACAGAAGGCTGGTGCTTGCGGAAGCCTTCAACCATTTCAAGAATAAAGCGTTTATCTTTGCCCTTGGGCAATTTCATACGGGCTAACACGCCGATTTGACTAGGGGTATTAGCGCTTTCAATTAGCAAAAAAAAGGCATCAGCAGGAGAAAGTGCTTTGTTCTTGGCCATCGTTTAATCCTTCAATCGTTTGAGTATGCATGTGCGGATAGAGTTTAGAATATTCAGCTCTGCCTGTCTGCATAAGCTTGTTAAGGAAGCGAGACAGCGCTGATTTTTGTGCGTTCGTTGGTTTTTAAGATCTGCTTGAGTGAAATTAAGAACGGATTGAATGAAAACTGATCGGCGAGGATCGCGCTCTGGATAAGTAACTGAATTTTTTAGCTAACTGATTGAAAAAAAACAGTCAACTCGGTAATGTGGTCGCTACACTTCATCACCCCCAAGGCTTATTTAGTATGTTCAATTGGAAATGCTTGTTAGTCGTCTCTGCGTTGTGTTCTTCCACTTTAGTCAGTGCTAACCCGCTAGCAGAATGTTACCCGGAATGGCAGAAAAAAGCGGACGCGCTGGGATTATCAAAAGAGATTATCGACGCCGTGATCCCCGGATTAAAGCAAATAGATAAAGTGTTGGAGTTGGATCGTCGGCAGCCGGAATTTACCGAAAGTTTTTCAAAGTACTTTACCACGCGGGTCAGTGATACGCGCATCGAAAAAGGCCGAGCACTGTTAGAAGAGCATCGTGCGCTATTGTCGCGACTCACCCGGGAATATGGTGTCCCTGGGCAGTATCTTATTTCGTTCTGGGGGCTGGAAACCAATTATGGAAGTTATAAAGGCAATATGCCGACATTGGATGCATTGGCCACGCTCGCTTGCGATACACGCCGCAAGGATTTTTTTACAACGCAGTTATTTGATGCCTTTTATTTAATACAGGATCATAAAATCCTAGCCTCAGATATGCTCGGTTCCTGGGCCGGGGCAGTGGGGCATACGCAATTTATGCCGGGCAATTACAGGCGCTTTGCCGTCGATGGCGATGGCGATGGCAAGATTGATTTATGGAACAGCATCCCTGATGCACTGACCTCGGCCGCTAACTTTCTGAAAAATCTGGGTTGGCAAACCGGTGAACGCTGGGGGCGCGAAGTACGCTTACCCGCAGATTTTCCATATCTTGAGTTAGTAGAACAACGCAAAAGGTCATTAAAGGACTGGCGCAAACTTGGCCTGACAACGACTCAAGGCTCAAAACTGCCAGCTGAAGACATGCAAGCCACACTCGTATTGCCCGCAGGCCATAAGGGGCCGGCTTTTCTTGTCTACCAGAACTTTAATGTAATTATGGGCTGGAATCGTTCAGAGTTTTACGCCTTGTCTGTAGGGCATCTGGCAGACCGAATTAATGGTGCCGGAAAGCTAGCCGTTGAACCCCCGCCACAACCCCGTTTAACGATTGCCCAAGTGCAGGCCATGCAGCTGCAATTAAAAGAACAAGGGCTTTTGGATGGCCAGGCTGATGGTATTTTGGGCCCTGCCACACGGCAGTCAATTCGAGCCTTTCAGCAAAAACAAGGCATGATTCCTGATGGTTTTCCCGGCCCGGATGTATTTAAGGTGATGAATATATCGCTGGTTGGTGATAACAGCCCGGCAGTGCAATAGGCCCTTAAAAGCAATTTCTGCTGTTTCTCGCAATGCGCTCACAGTGATCAACCGGATGTGACAAACAAGGCTTTAAAAGCCTGCGTTTGAGGCTTATCATGCCGGTTCTTTTTTTGGTTCTCGGGAAACACTTATGGAACGTATTCTGGAAAATCTGATGTATTCCGCGCGTTGGATACTCGCACCTATCTATCTTGGTTTAAGTCTTGGGCTGCTTTTACTGGGTATTAAATTCTTTTTGGAAATTATCCATATCATGCCCACTATCCTGACCATTAAAGAGGCAGATCTGGTGCTGACCATTCTTTCACTGGTCGATTTAGCCTTGGTGGGTGGATTGATTGTGATGGTCATGTTTAGCGGTTATGAAAATTTTGTTTCACAACTGAATATAAAAGAAGGGCGGGAAAAGCTTAATTGGCTGGGTAAAGTGGATGCCGGCAGCTTAAAAAATAAAGTAGCCGCTTCAATTGTAGCTATTTCATCTATTCACTTGCTGAAAGTGTTTATGGATGCGGTGAATGTTGATAATGATAAACTCTACTGGTACGTTGTTATTCATCTCACCTTTGTTGTGTCTGCCTTTGCGATGGGCATTCTGGATATGTTGAGTCGGAAATATCATTAGCGCCTATCCCTAATTTACTGTCGGGCAGAACATGCAAAACTTTCTGAATAACTTTAAATTGCTAAGTGAAGAAGACTGGACCTGGTTAGTGGATGAGGCCGATAAGCGAAATCTCTTATCCTCAGAGAAACTGCTGATTGGCGGTAAGCCTTCGGATGAGCTTTATATTTTACTTGAGGGGCGGGCAGGGGTGTTTATTCGGCATCCTGATGGCTCAAAAGATCAAGTCGGCATTCATGGTGCTGGGGCCATTATCGGTTTATCTTCCTGGCTAAAACAAACATCACCTGCCGCGTCGGTCGAGGCGCTTGAAGCGAGTAATCTGCTCGCATTATCAAAACGCAAACTAGAGGATAAGCTTGAACACGATACCGGGTTTGCATCCAGATTTATGCGCAGTGCCGCTAATTATCTTGCAAGCCGGCTGAGCTATTCGATCAGGGAAACCGCCAATTTAAAGTTTCTTACCCGAGATGGGGCTTACAATCTGGATACCCGGGTACCCGAATTAAATGCAAGATTGAGTGCGATGAAAGCCTTGTTTTTGGATCTGGATAAAGTCGCCATGGAAAACTTTGGTGAGTTAACCGAGCCATTGCAAGCTCAAACAGTCGCCGTTTTCGGAGAGTTTTGCCACTATCTCAATACGCTGATTGGTGATCGCTCAAGCTACTCTGAGAGTGTGCGCTCGGCAATTGGCAAGACCGTTCAAAAAGAAATCTTACCGTTTCTTGCCATGACAAATACGGCGGACAGGTTTTATTCCAAGCCAAGAGGCTACGCGGGCGATTATTTAACGATTGCACAGATCTATGAGGACAAGCCCGCTGGTGCCGGCAGAATTGGTGCGCTTGTGGATAAGTGCTTTTTGAATGAGCCTGCAGCGAAAGCTGTCAAGAACAGAAGAAGCTTGCTAAAGCGCATTATCAAAGACACCCTTCAATGCCAATCTGCAAGCAATGTATTGTCCCTGGCTTCCGGGCCTGCGGCCGAAATAATAGATGTATACCAAGAGCTGGATAATAAGCAATTACTGAATACCTTTTTAGTCGATATCGACATGCAAGCCCTTGCTTATGTCAGTGAAAAGCGAGACAAACTCGGCTTGCAGAAACAAATGAGTTTGTTTAACAGTAATATTGTCTATCTGGCGACCGGCAAACAGGAATTAGCTATTCCACAGCAGGATCTCATCTACAGTATCGGTTTAATAGATTACTTTGCCGATGAGTTTGTGGTGCTTTTACTGGATAAAGCTTTTGAATGGCTCAAACCGGGAGGGAAAGTTGTGTTGGGTAACTTCCACCCGCTAAACCCGGATAAAGCCTTTATGGATTTTATTCTTGAATGGAATCTCATTCATCGCGCTGAAGAAGATATAAACAGATTGTTCAGAGCCTCGAAGTTCGGCTCTGACGCGACCATGATAGAGTTTGAACCGACAGGCGTGAACATGTTTGCGCATTGCGTAAAAGCATATTGAATTAGACCCTAAGCCCCATTCATACATCAAGGATTGAGCATGTTCCTGCAGCATTACTGCACACTTATCCTGAATAACCGCAAGCGCGTTCTCTGGCTGGTAGGTGTTTTAAGCGTTTTTTTTGCGCTTCAACTGCTCTATCTCAAAGTCAACTCATCGCCGTATTTTATGCCGCAAGAGCATGAGTCACGGATTCACGAACTCGATGTGAAAGCCTTATTTACTAATACGGGAGAGCAGATCCTGGTTGTGGTCAAGCCAAACAAGGGTAGCCCGCTTGACGCACCCGGTATCCAGGTGGTGAGCGACTTAACAGCACAGTTTGCATCCCTCAGTTTAGCCGATAGCATTGATGAGGATGTGTTAGCCGTTTTGAGAAGCCATCCTGACACCGCACAGCTCTTAACGGATCTTGCTACCTTGAAGGGGGCCAAGCTTGCCAGCCGTATCACGCAGTTGCAGCAGAGACTTTCAAAAGAAGGGGCGCCGCCAGTTATTGTGGCGTCGTTGATGCGCTTAAACTATCTCTATTTCCCCATCAAAAAAATAAGAAGCCTCAGTACCCAGGAAAATCTCATGGCCACAGAGGATGAAATAACACTTCAGCCCTTGCTGCCAGCGGGGGAGCTCACCCCGGAAAACGTAGCGGAATTCAAAAAACAAACGCTGGAAAATCCCTTATTCAAGGGCTTGTTAATTTCCGAGGATGCCAAGGTAACGACCATTCAGATTGAACTGACGATTCCCAAAGACGATAACCACAGCACCGTTAAGTTATACAACAAGGTCCGCGAGATGGTTGAGAATTATCCTTATGACGGCAAGCTCTATTTAGCGGGGAATCCCGTTATCGATGCGGAAATGGCAATGTCCATGCAACGGGATAACATGGTTTTCTTTCCTTTTGTAATTCTGGTTATTGCCCTGATTTTATTTGCCTGTTTCAGAGAAATGTCGGGTATTTATGTGCCGCTTATTATTGCCGGCCTGACCACCATTTGGACGCTGGGGATGATGGTGTTGGCAGGCATTGAACAGAATATTGTGACGACCATATTGCCCGTGTTTCTGTTAACGGTGGCCGTTGCTGATGCTATTCATTTCTACAATCACTTTCTGTTGAGTGGTGCCCGTTTTTCATCGCAGCTTGAGCGGCTTTTGGACACCTTTAAACACTTATTGCGCCCCCTTATTTTAACCTCTGTCACCACCTTCATCGGCTTTATTTCACTCGCCTGGACGGATATCACCTATATCCGTGAGTTCGGGGTGATTATGGCTGCTGGCGTGCTCATCGCCTTATTCCTGACTATCGTGCTGGCACCCGTGCTGATGCCTGCCGGTTTAGTCGCAAACGATGATCGACCGCGCGGGCTAGTCCAGAAGTTGGCTCAGGCCTTGGGCTGGTTTATCGCGCACATTATCAATAAACCGGTCAGGTTTTTAGTGCTTTTTTCCCTTATCGCCGTTGCCGGCAGCCTTTCATTGCTGGCACTTGAATTTGATCAGGAAAATATCAATAACTTCGATACGGAAACCTTGTTGCGTTCGCATAATGAGGCCATATTGCAACACCTGGATGGCACCATTCCTATTGATATATGGATCGATACGGGCCAGCAAGGGGGTATTTATAATCCTCAGGTTATTCGTGAGATTGACGCTTTAGAAGCTTACCTGGAAACAACCGAAGGTATAGGTTTTGTCTTAAGTCCGGTTGATTTTTTAAAGCGTATGTATGACCTATTAACCTTCGAAGGCCATCGTTTACCAGAGAGTTTTGATGCGCAACTGGTGGCTCAGGAAATTCTTGTATACGAAAATGAGCGTAGCCAGGACATTAAAAGTGTTATTGATGATCAGCATCGACATCTGAGGTTAATAGTCTTAGGAAAAAGTGATGCCGCCAGTTTCTGGGGGCCTGTACTCGCTCAAATTGAAGCTATGACCCCAACCGGCACATCTCTTCAAATAAGTGGCTACGGCAAGGTCATGTTTTCCAATATCGAAGAAGTGATCACGACAAACATCACCTCCACCATGTTGGCGCTGGGTTTAATTGCATTGGTGATGATTATCCTGTTCAAGTCCTTCAGCATAGGCCTGTTGGGTGTTTTACCCTTGGTGTTAACGGTGATCCTCAATTATGCAGTTATGGCTGTTTCGGGTATCGCTGTCGATGTCGGGACAACGATCATTGCAGCGATTGCCTTTGGTATTGGGATTGATTACTCCATCCACTTATTGTCTGCCATAGCATCGAACCGACACGCATCTGATTCCGATACCCTCAAAAGCATTCTGGAGGCGAGCAAAAAGGTAGCGATGCCCATCATGATTAATTCCATCACCCTGGCGGCAGGCTTCCTTGTGTTAGTGGCATCAGACTTCCTGGTTATCCAGTTACTGGGTGTGTTTATAGCGATGACCATGCTAATCAGTGCCGTGAATGCATTGATACTGATTCCCGCCTTCTTTGCATTGTGTGCAGCTAAGCGCTAAGTGCTCAAGCTGCTAAAACATTCTCAGCGTTTTTTTTCGAATGACGGTTTGCTTAACAGGCAGAAAAATTAAAGATAATTTAAACCATTAAAAAATAGAGGGGATGTAGACTAATGCATCTTGAATATCTGAAACCGCCTCGCTATGATCATTTTGAAGTTCCAGCCACCCCTCACCTCTGAAGAAAACCCCAATGAAAAAAACGAATACGATTTATTCTATCTCATCGCTTCTGGTTGTAAGCGTCTTAATGACAGGATGTGTCAGCAATGGGGTGCATGAGCATGCGCTTGCGGAGCTTGATAGTTGCCAGTTGCAACTGGCTACTTGTAATTCCGACCTTGCCTCCTGCTCGGCAACCAGCAAAACACTGACCGAGCAAAATGCTGTATTTCAAACGGAGTTACAATCTAAAAATAGTCAACTTGAGTCTGCCCAAAATCTGGTTAAGTCCCAGTATACAAACTATGCAAACTGTGTGGCAGCACAGTCTTCAAGTGACTCAGAAGTGCGTCGCCTGAATTCCGAGTTGAACAGGGCAAATAATGAGCTGACCGAGCGTATTCAGCAGCTGCAATTAAGTGAATCAACAATTAATCTGCTTCGAGACACAATCGCGAAGCAGCGCGAAGCGGTCACAAATCTGACAGCACGACTGAAAGCGGAATTAGAAAGTTTTTCCGGTGAACTCACCGTGGAAATAAGGGACGGTAAAGTCTATGTCGCCATGTCAGATAAATTACTCTTTCAAAGTGGCAGCGTAAAAATTGATGAGCAGGGTAAAAAAGCCCTGGAGCAACTTGCTAGTGTGATTAAAAACTCGAAAGACATCGATATCGTCATTGAAGGTCATACCGATAATGTGCCGATAAGTACCAGCCGCTTTAGCGATAACTGGGATCTGAGTGTGATTCGGGCAACATCGATCACTCGTGTTTTAATCAATGATTACGGCTTGAGCCCGGAGCGTTTGGTGCCTTCAGGCCGGGGGCAACACTATCCGGTTCACGACAATGAGTCTGCCGCAGGTCGTGCACTTAATCGTCGAACCGAAATCGTGTTATCACCCAATCTTGATGAAATGCGTAAAATTCTTTCCAGCATATCTGAATAAGGTGCCTTATTAAGCACCTTATATAAGCACGTTCTGATTAGGACGAGCAGCTATAGTGAGAGACGCCACCGGCATTGAAAAATGCTTTTGGTTTGAGCTGATAATATTTGGCTTCTATCTCCTTGGATTGCTCGTCATAGGGTTGACTGAATACGCTCTGCAACTCTCTTATCAATGAATAATCTCCCTTCATTGCCTGTTGATAGGCTGGTGCAATCAGCCACTCTCGCCAGGTATATTTAGGGTTTGTTTTTTTCATTTGTGCCGATACTTCTGCTATTTCGCCCTTATTCTGAGCAACAACCTGGCTTCGCCATTGGTTCAGCCAGGCCTGCCATTGCTCATGCAGTTGCATTGAAGGTTCATCGTAGAAGCTCTTTTGTAGCGAAGATACATGCTCAGGTATATCGGATAATTCGCGAAAAAAGAGAGTGTAATCCACTCTTGAACGAATCATTAAAGACATCAATGCACTAAACAACGCTTGGTCAAAAGCAGTTAACCCCAGTTTTGCGGCCCAGATGTTTTCTATCTGTTTTTTCATTGTGCCGGCAAAGCCCTGGCGTATCTGGTCTAACTGAGCTAATTCTGCGCTTTCATCAATCAACAGCGGTCGAAGGGCGCTCCAAAACATGTGAAAGTTCGCTTCTGCTGCAAGTGGCTGGTTAAAAAATGAAAAGTGCTTGCCGCCACCTGTCCATGGTTGAAATTCCGGGTCAAATACTTCGCAAAAACCAAAGGGGCCGTAATCCAGTGTAAAGCCTCCCGCAGCGCAGTTGTCGCTATTGAAATTGCCCTGGCAATAACCCACGCGAAGCCAGTTAGCGACCAAGGCCGTCAGCCGGTCGCGAAATAGTTTAGCTAATTCGACCAGTTGACGTTTAAAAGGGAGGCCTTGGTCAATCTCGTGTTTATATTCCCGCTCAATCAAGTGCTTGGCGAGCATCTCTAATTCTTCAATTGCGTTGGCATGTGCAGCGTGGCGGGCACGTCGTGCAAATAACTCAAGCTGACCAACACGAATAAAAGAGGGGGCGACACGGGTAGAGATAGCGACAGGATTTTCCTGCATAATATCAGGTTCAGAGGCGCACGAACCTTCCGAATACCAGGGTCTTAGCACGGTTTCGGTTCTAGAGGTGTATAAGGTGAGTGAGCGAGATGTCGGCACACCTAAAGCATGCATATAATCCTGAGCAAGAAATTCACGTACACTGGAGCGCAGCACCGCCCGACCATCCGCACCTCGGCAATAAGGCGTTGGCCCGCCGCCTTTTAACTGCATTTCCCAGCGCTGGCCGTTTATTACCCCTTCAAATACCGAAATGGCGCGCCCATCCCCATAACCATTGCCGGTGCGAAACGGGCACTGCTGGGTATATTCCGTGCCATAAATCGAAAGTGCATAACCGGTTGCCCAACCGACCTTTCGCATCGGTGGTTCAGTCGCAGAGAGATCTCCAGAGAACACGCGCAGAAAAGCCTCATTAAGGGCCAGTTCATCGCTTAAACCAAGTTCCTTAAAAAAAGCCTGGCTGTGACTCACATAGTCCGGATTTGAGAGTGGTGTAGGGGTCACCGGAACATAGTGGCCAGAAAACACCTGGCGAGGGCGGTGATCGTGGCCGTCCACTTTCGATTCAGGATCCGCATGTAAGTTATCCATCAAAGAATAATCCGCCAGCTGAGCGAACGCTTTAAATTGACTCAAGCGTTCAGTCCCGACAGGCGCAGACGGAGGTGCAGATAGACGTGTCATAATTACAAACCCCTGAAGTGTACTAGATGCTATTAATACTTGGGGCAGAGTAACATGTTCTTGCCATTTCAGCAGCCGGCTGACGTGCAGATAAAATCTAAATGATGCACGTATTCGAACTACGCTCGAAAAAAGGGAAAGGGTTTTATAGCGTGCATTTTTTAATTCTGTTCTAAAAATAATGACTCACAAATACGAATCTAATTGACAATCATTCGCATTAGGGTTTTAATTCACGCCTAATTCATTATCCTCTTTTAGTTGGAGTTATTATTTTCATGTTCAAACGCAGTATGCTTTCAATAGCAATAAGCCTTTCTATTTCACCATCTGTCTTTGCTGATGAGCCTGGCACCTTAAATAAAATGGTGATCATTGGAAGTACAGAAGAAGTTCAAAATCTCGCCGGATCAGGTGCAGTCGTTGATAACGCTCAGCTCAAGACCGAAGTGAGCAGTGACATCAACCAAGTGTTAAAAACCGTACCTGGCGTGTACATTCTTGAAGAAGAAGGCTCAGGATTAAGACCCAATATTGGTATCCGTGGTGCAACCAGTGAGCGCAGCCAAAATATCACCTTGCTTGAAGATGGCATCATGATGGCGCCGGCACCGTATTCTGCACCTTCGGCCTACTATTTTCCGACAATGTTAAGAATGGACAGCATTGAAGTTCTCAAAGGCGCACCGCTCCTGCGTTATGGTCCTCAAACCACGGGTGGTATTGTAAACTTGGTCTCTACCCCAATGCCGGATTCAGCCAAAGGCTCCCTTACCGTAAGCACTGGAAATAATAGCACTCGGGACTTACACGTAAATTACGGTAATAAGCTAGGCGAATGGTCTTGGTTGTTAGAAACCGTCCAGCGAGATAGCGACGGCTTTAAAGACATTGACCGCAGTAATCGAGATAGTGGTTATGATATTTCAGACTACGTCATGAAGTTAGGTTGGGAGGCCTCGGAAGGCACGAAGCAATCGTTATTGTTCAAAATCCAACGTTCAATGGAAACCTCAAACGAGACCTACTTAGGTTTGACCGATGCAGACTTTA
>JBFHPN010000011.1:0-13157 GCA_041592735.1 Oleiphilaceae bacterium
AGTAAAGTTGAAAGTATTTTGGGGTATAAGAAAACCGATCTGATCGGCCGCCACTATAAATGCATCATTGACCCTGCCGATGTTGAACGCGCCCATTATTTGTTTGAGGAACAGGCCGGGAAGCGTCGCGAATCCTGGGGTTCCGAAATTCGTTTGCTGGCTAAACGCCAAAGTCACAGTGCGCGTCATTTCGAAATCACCTTTTTTCCAATTGAACGGCAATTCACCAAGCCTTCAAAAAGCCTGAACGGACCTGCAACCATTCAAACAACAATTATCGGCACCTATGGCACAGCACGAGACATTACCGAACGCAAAGAAGCTGAGGAGTTTATCAACTTTCAGGCTTATCATGATTTATTAACCCGACTGCCTAATCGCGCCCTGTTCAAGGATCGCCTGAATATTTCTATCGCCCAGGCTAAACGCAGCAAATCATTGCTAGCCGTCATGTTCCTCGATCTGGATCGCTTCAAGATCGTCAATGACACGCTCGGGCATGCCATGGGAGATCGTTTATTGCAATCTGTCGCCCAGCGCCTCGAAGGCTGTATTCGTCAGTGCGATACCCTATCCCGCTTCGGTGGCGATGAATTTACCTTACTATTACCCACGCTGGCCACACCGGAAGATGCCAGAACAATTGCCAAGAAAGTGATTTCTACACTTAAAGAGCCTTTTATTCTGGGCGATCATGAAGTGTTTGTCGGCGTCAGTATCGGCATTGCTGTCTATCCGAATGCCGGTCACACCGTTGATCAACTCATCCAAAATGCCGATGTCGCCATGTACCATGTGAAAGGCAGAGGCAAAGACGGCTATCAGTATTACAACGAAGCGATGGCCATTCACACCTCCAACCGTTTAAGCCTGGAAAGGGATCTGCGCAATGCTCTGGAAAACAATGAATTCCGTGTCTTCTATCAACCACAGATTTGTACCCAAAGCGGTAAAATCATCGGGGTTGAAGCCTTAGTCCGCTGGCAACATCCTGAGCGAGGCCTGGTTTTCCCGGGCGAGTTCATTCCTCTGGCGGAAGAAACCCGCTTGATGTCTGATATCAACGACTGGGTTTTGCAAACCGCCTGCAAAGAAGTTAAACAATGGCTGGATAATGGCCATCCGCATATCCGTTTGTCGGTCAACTTCTCACCTCTTCAGGTAGAGCATCCGCGTTTTGTTCACCGCCTGCTGAACTGCCTCAAACAAACCAGGTTTCCTGCGAAAAATTTTGAGATCGAACTGACTGAAAATGTGCTCATGAATGATCTAGAAAACATGACGCAAAAGCTTCGTCAGTTATCTGAATATGGCTTGACCATTGCCATCGACGATTTTGGAACAGGCTACTCATCCTTAAACTATTTACGCAAATTGCATATCCATACCCTGAAAGTTGATCAGTCATTTATTCAGGATATCCGTGATCATCAGGATGAAGCGTGTATCGTCAATGCGATTGTTTCCATGGCGCACGGCCTGAAGTTAAACATTGTGGCAGAGGGCGTCGAAACAGAAACACAACTTAATTACCTTAAGTCTCTGGGTTGTCATCAAATACAAGGTTTTTATTACGGCCGTGCTGTCCCGGCTCAGGAGGCGCTGGCAAAACTGAATCAGCATGCGCATCAACTTATTGCAAGCTAGTGTGAGGGGGGCGTCACTCTCAGGAGTGAGCCGCTAAAGGCAAAAAATGAAACGCCACAGGGGTCATCCCCATACCTGCCATTGACTGGATTAACCCCGAGTTGGGCTCCTGTAGAGGGCTTGAATAATAGAATTGATGCTGGCAATGGCCAACATTATGTTGAGCGTTGCTTGTTGACCTCATATCATCACTGATATCAGCCAATAAATGGCTCACTCTGTTTGCAATGGCTTTGCCGGAATCCACCAGATTAACTCCCGCTAATTGCGCTGAAAGCTGTTGCCTGAGCAAAGGAAAATGCGTACAGCCTAACACCAGGGTATCGATTCTGGCGCCTCCAAACGGCTCAAGTATCTGTTGAATGCGTTCTTCTGAGAGCGCCTCTCCTCTTAGCAATTTTTCTGCTTCATGCACCAGCTCACTTGATCCGACTTTAATCACCTGGCAGTCCTGAGCATAGTCGCGAATTAACTGATCAGTGTAAGGTCGATTCACGGTAGCAGGCGTCGCTAGCAAGCCTATTTGCTTGGTAACGCTCATCGCAGCCGCGGGTTTGATAGCCGGCACCACGCCAACAAAGGGGATTTCGAAACGAGCTCTTAACTCGGGCAGCAGCAGCGTACTCACGGTATTGCAGGCCAATACGACCAATGCCGGTTGATGCAAGGCCAGCATACCGCTGACGATTTGATGCAATCGTTCACTCAACTGCGCTTCTGGCAAGAGGCCGTATGGGTAGAAAGCGCCGTCAGCGTAATAAATAATCTGAAGCGCCGGCAGTTGTTCAAGAATTGCCTGACAAACACTCAGACCGCCTACGCCAGAATCAATCACCAGAATTGATCTTGGCGCAGGACGGTTTGTCTGAATAGGTATATCCGATGAATTAGTCAATTAACCGCCTAAGCAAATCGTTTTCTCATCGCCGCAAATAAGACCCAGAAAAATATCAGGCCTGGCACCAGAAAAATATTGATTAACTTCAAACGGGTGCCCAGAGATTCGATATCACGATCAAGCTGATGCTGAACATCTCTTAACTGCTTGCGAATCTTGAGCTTTTCGGTCTGAAAATTAACCAGTTCCGCTTCCTGCTCTTTACTGAACATAGCGCCATCTCCCTCATCGCGCAATTGTTCCAGCTCGACTAATTTGGCTTCGGTCGCAGATAATTCATCCTGTAAACGTTTTTGTTGTTCCAGGAATCGGGCTTCGGCATCCAGACGCAAGGCCTGCACTTTATCGAAAGGACGATTAAAACGGCCCTGACTTCGAATAGCGATCAAGTCGGGATGACCCGAAAAGTTTTCCAGCGAATTCACCAGAAAACTGCCATTATCAGCCCAGGGAGACACAATTTGTTGTCCGAAAAAATTCTGCACCTGAACCCAAAGCCGATCCGTCAGAACATCTGTATCGGCAACCACCAACAAGCGTAACTGATCCGTTTCCAAATGTGCAGCAGGCAAATGAATCTCGGTTGGCTGTGATTCAGATTTCGTTGCTTCACCCTCTTCTTCCGCTGCTTCAAGAGGCTCTGTCGCTTCCTGGTAACGTATACCCTCCGGATAGTTCGTAGCTGCTTTACCCGTCACTTTTGCTGCAAGCATGTAGCGTTCACCGGTAGGGGCGAACTCATCCATCAAGGTCTGAGGATTAGCCAGCGTAGTCAACAGCGATGCGTCTCGTGGTTGAGACTGGTCACTGGTCAGAATGAGTGGCGCGATGCTAATGCCTTCTTTATCCAGGCTGTCAAGTATCCCCGCCGAAGACCAGTTCAAACTTTCCAGGCCATGCACAATAATATCCTGCGCTTGCTCCGAGTGGCTGCCTTGCGGGTTGATACTTAACAAACCGATATGTCGAACCGGATTTCTGGATTGACCGACGCCCACCACCATAGAATTGGCAAAATCGGTGACGAACATGTCTTCGCGCAAACGAATACCCCAGGCCGGCAGCAATTCAGCCAGATCGGAACGTTGCACAGAGGGAATGCCACTTTGCATTGCCATAGACTCAGCATAAGGGTCTAAAAATATAAGTGTTCGCCCACCGGAAATCACATACTGATCGATGGCAAATTTGAGCTGTTCAGACAGATTCTGCGGGGCGATCAGCAGCAAGACATCAATATCAGTAATTTCTGTCGCATTATCATCAATCCATTCAAGCTGAAAACCTTCCTGAATATAATCCAGAATAGTCCAGGCTGGGCGTGACTGGCGGGTCATGAAATCGAAACCGCCTTTTATGTCTATACCGCTATAGACGCCCACTTTTGGCAAGCTGGTTTTAGCCAATGAGGAAATCAGTTTGGTTAACTCATATTCAAGATAAGCTTCCCGGTCTGGCTGCATAAAAGGGATCACTTCCTGACCACCCGCATCATTTTTAACCTGTAAGCCAAAATAAATGACATCTCCCCGCGCACCAACAGGTACACCTTGCAATCCCGCCATTGCGGCCTCATCCTCTGCTTCAGAGAACGGCTCAGGGTCAACTTTATTGAACACCAGTTTACCGTTGGATAGATTGACATACTCTTCGATGACTTCTTCTACCCGTTGTGCATAGGTTCGCAACGCAGGTAATTGGGAAGACGCTTTATCAGAGAAATAAAGTGTCAGCGTAACGGGTTGTTCAATGGCTTTCAGAATTCGTTTGGTTCCATCTGAAAGCGTGTACAAACCATTTTCACTTAAATCCAGGCGCACGCCTGTCAGTAATTTTGAACTCAGCAAAATCGCAAAAAACATTACAATAAAAACGCTGATTAAGACCTTCGGTGAGGCACTCAGTTTCATGTTCGCTCGCTCCTAATCCGCTTTTTTCATATCAACAACCAAAACCGTGGCGTATAACCAGGCCGTGATCAATATCAGAAAATACATCAAATCTCGCAGATCAATGACACCGCGTGATATGGCTTCAAAATGCGCCAGAAAGCTCAGGGTAGCAAAGCCATCAACCACCCAGAGTGGTGCCCAGGCAGAAAATACATCCTGAACGATGGGGAAACCACTGACTATCATCAGAAAGCACACCACCAGGGTTAGAATGAACGCGATGATTTGATTTTTGGTAGCCGCAGAAAGACATGAACCAATCGCCAGAAAACCACCCGCCATTAGCCACGAACCGATATATCCGGCCAGAATCACACCATTATCGGGTTCCCCCAGATAATTAACGGTTAGCCACAACGGAAAGGTTAACAACAAGGCTAAACCGACAAACAGCCATGCCGCAAAAAATTTACCCAGCACGATCTGCCCGGTCGTTAATGGCAGGGTCATCAGTAGTTCTATCGTGCCACTGCGTCTTTCTTCGGACCAGAGACGCATCGCTACCGCAGGCACAAGGACGAGATATAGCCAGGGGATGAAATTAAAAAATGAGGAGAGGTTCGCCTGGCCCTGTTCAAAAAAACGCCCCAGATAAAAAGTAAACACACCGGATAACATTAAAAAGATAATGATAAAAATATACGCGACGGGCGTTGCAAAATAGGCCGCCAACTCACGTTTTAAAATGATATTAATCGCATTCACGCAGTATGCTCCTATGCAGAAACGTTTGAAGTAGGCTCGGGGGATGCCAGTGTCACCTTTCGGAACACATCATCTAATTGACCGCTCTCAACATGCAATTCTTCAACTAAACAGTTATTTTCATGCAGAACACGATTGACTGCAGAGAGAATCGCTTTACCATCCTGTGGATAGACGGTAAACATTCCAGTCTCATCCTGTTCAGCTGCGCGCACATCGGGTAAGGCACGCAGATAAGCCAGAATCGTCGAGGGTGCATTTTGCAGACGAATTTTGACGGCATTATGCAGATCCGATTTGGCGGCAAGCTCCTGGGGTGTCCCATCAAAGACAATCCTGCCGGCAGCCAGAATCATTGCGCGGGTACATACAGCACTCACTTCTTCAAGAATATGCGTTGAAATGATTACTGTTTTATCTTTGGAAAGATTACGGATCAGCTCCCGCACCTGATGCTTCTGATTAGGATCCAAACCATCTGTCGGCTCATCCAGAATTAATACTTTGGGGTCGTGTATTAATGCCTGAGCGATCCCCAGGCGGCGGCAATAGCCCTTGGACAAGTTTTCTACCCGCTTATTCAAGACAGACTGCAATTCCACTTTTTCAACCACGTTCTGAATGCGCGCATCCAGTTCTGCACCGCTGTAGCCGCGAATACGCGCAATGAATTTAAGCGCTGCAATCACCGTCATGTCGGCATAGGCAGGCGCACCTTCCGGCAAGTAGCCGATTTCAAGTTGCGCAGAGATTGGATCCTTGAGCACATCATGCCCCAGGATAGTCACCTGGCCGCTGGTAGGCGCCAGAAAGCCGGTAAGAATTTTCATGGTTGTGGATTTTCCTGCGCCATTAGGCCCGAGGAAACCCAAAATCTCACCAGGCTGCAAGGTGAAACTAATCGTATCTACAGCGCAAAAATCATCGAAATATTTGGATAATTGAGATATCTGAATCATAGTTAACTCGTTTAATCTACTTTTAGACAAGATAGTTAAGGTGCTGACAGCACTAGGACAAGCTAGCGTGAGGGACGAGGCAAGCACCTTTGTTCGGTATTATTAGAATTCTAAGACTTTTGCCATGCAATTAGCAGCGAAGAAATATAGAGTCCGTGATGCTGCTTTTCAAGTCTTTTTAATTTACATTTTGGTATAGCTTTATTCATGTCCTGTTCCGATTCACGCAATACACTCACAGGCAAATAAAAATAAACAGTGGCACGCCGGTCAATTAAGACTTTAATTAAAACAGATTCAAGATTGAAACAAGGATAGTTTTTTGCCTTGATATCGCATTCGCATTAAACTAGCGCCCACTTAACGAGACCTTTAGGATCAGACGACTCTATGCACAAGCTCTTTAACCTCCGCTCCATGCTGTTTAACTTGCTTAGAAAAATCCTCTTTATCTGGGTCAGAACTGAAGTTAAAGGCGCCAATGCTGAAAATCTTCAACTCGATCCTGACAAACCGGTTTGCTATGTACTGCAATATCGTTCTCTTTCTGCGAGACTGGTTCTGGAACAAGTCTGTAAACGCCAAAAATTGCCGTCTTCACGCGCGCCATTAGTCATTGGCGACCACAAAGTAAAACAGTCTGTCTTTTTTCTATATGAGCCCCAGGGGAATGCCTTCAAACGCCGGCAAACACCTACCGTGTCAGGCCGATTAAAACAGATTATTCACGATGTTGCCGAGCAGACTCTCGAAGAAGAGGAGGCGACCGTCGATGTACAGCTAGTGCCCGTTTCTTTATTCTGGGGGCGCTCTCCCGAGAAAGAAAAGTCTTGGTTAAAACTCTTGTTAAGTGATGGCTGGTCCGTCTCCGGGCCGCTCAAACAGCTGTTTATTATTTTGCTGCATGGCAGACGCACCCTGGTAGAGTTCAACCAGGGTATTTCGATACAGCAACTCTACCAGCATAGCGAGCTGAGTGCTGAACGTTGCGCCCGTATGACCGCCCGAATACTTCGTGTGCACTTCAGACGCGTTCGCCAGACCGTGCTCGGCCCCAACCTGTCGCATCGCCATAATCTGGTTCAGGGTATTATTAACAGCCCTGAAGTTCGCGCCAGTATTGCATTACACTCCAAAGAAAATAATCTTGATTTGCTGCAGGCTACTCAACTGGCCTATAAATATGGCGATGAAATCGCGTCTAACCTGCAAATTTCAACCATCCATTTTCTCGAACGCACCCTCAACAAGCTCTGGAATAAAATCTACAACGGTATTAACCGCAATAATGTCAATATCGTCAGAGAAGCAACCAAAGATCATGCTGTGGTATATGCTCCCTGCCACCGAAGCCATATTGATTATCTACTGCTCTCTTCCATGCTATTTGAGGAAGGCATCATGGTGCCGCACATTGCAGCAGGGATTAACCTGAATCTGCCCGTCGTCGGCCCGATCCTGAGACGAGGCGGCGCCTTTTTCATGCGCCGCAGTTTCAAAGGCAATCAGCTTTATGCCACGGTGTTCTCTGAATATATACATACCATCTTCAAGCGCGGTTATTCAGTCGAATATTTTATTGAAGGCGGAAGAAGCAGAACAGGAAGAATGCTCAACCCAAGAGCCGGCATGATTGCCATGACAGTCAGTAGCTACTTGCGCGACCAGCACAAACCCATCGCCTTTATTCCGGTTTACTTTTGTTATGAGAAAGTGCTGGAAGGTAATTCCTATCAGGGCGAGCTAAGAGGAAAAGAAAAACAGAAAGAGTCGATATTCGGTTTATTTAAATCACTGAAAAACCTGCGCCGCTCTTTTGGCAAGGTGAGCGTAAATTTCGGCAACCCGATTTATCTGAAAGATTTTTTGGATCAGCATCAACCAGACTGGAAAGAGAATCTTGGTACGGCTGCAAAAAAACCTCAATGGCTGAACGGCTTTGTTGATAAGTTGGCCCTGGAATTAACGACTCGCATCAACTCCTCTGCCGCGTTAAATCCGATCAATATGACTGCATTGATTCTGTTGGCGACAGAAAGGCATGCCATGGATGCACAGGTACTGGCGAAAATCATGAACTCCTTTTCCGACCTGCTTAAAGCCTTCCCTTACAGCGACACCATGACCTTTGCTGAAGGCACCGGCGAACAGTGGATTGCACACGCCGAATCATTGCGTCTGGTGCACCGACAGAAACAAGCATTGGGAGACATTATCAGCCTGGATGATCGTAATGCGGTATCCCTGACTTACAACCGCAACAATATCCTGCACCTTTTTGCCGTGCCCTCATTAATTGCCAGCTTGCTGCGTAACAACAGCAGCATGTCGAAAGTGCAACTGCATAGTATTTTCCGCTCGATATACCCTTATATTCGCTCTGAACTCTTCCTGAAATGGGATCGTGATGAAATTGATGAGGTATTTGAAGGCTGGATCAAGGTTTTGGCCGAAAATGGCCTGGTCAACCTTGAAAAGGACGTCGTGATCCGCCCACCTGCTGGCAGCCCGCAGTTTCTTTACCTGAGCGTGCTATCGCGTTTTATTATCCCTACCCTGCAACGCTACTATACCGTCGTGGCGATTCTTATCCATAACGGATCCGGCAAACTGGATGCCAGTGAACTAGAGCAACAAAGTACCTTGATGGCAGAAAGAATGTCGATCTTATTCGGTTTGAATGCACCTGAATTTTTCGATAAAACGCTGTTCCGTAATTTCATTGGCAAGTTGCAGGAAAAACAGATGCTTACTCTGAATTCTGCCAATAAACTGGTATACGGTCAGGAGGTGAAACAAGTCGTCGATGATGCACGTTTTATCCTCGATGCAGAACTCAGGCAATCGATTCTGCAGGTCACCAGCATGAAGAATGACGAATAGCCGCCCAATAACAAAGGCGTGAAACAGATCAACAGTTTGCACAAATCAAAGCGGCTTAAACACGCCTTTCAGCCAATCTGCCTGCTCACTCAAATACCAGGGAGAGAAGCGATTATCAGAGGGGCCGCCCGCACATGACGTATACAAGGTATTTGTTTGCATATCGCTTACCACCCGGGCAGAGGGCGCAAAACTCGTTTGCCGCCCCGCACTTTTATAGATCTGCCCCTGATGCGGTGTTGCCCGCCCTCCGGCAATGGCGACGGGCGGGGTATCAAAGCCCAGAAAAGCAGGCAGCTTGCCCTGAAACAACAGATTCGTGAATACGACAGTATTCACCTCTTTCCATCGCGGAAAGTGTTCATTCCCCCTGATACACTCAAAAGCTTCCAGGAACGCTTCTTTCTGAGTCGGCTGGCAATTACCCGGGTGCTTGTACCAGACAGATTCCGGGTTCAATAAAACGCCATCAAAATTCTGATAAAAATCAATAAAAACGCCGGTTTGCTCGGCTAAATGTTTGACTACCGGTTCACCCAGCCCTGCCCTGGATGCACCGAAAACACGTTCGCGTAAGGCCCGATAAAAACATTCAAACAAGGGGGCGCCAATCGAGTCCGGGTCATATTCTTTGTTCCAGGCAGCCAATACCTGATAAGCCGGAGATGCTTCTTTGCGTTCGGCCAATAAGGGTAATAAAACCGCCAGAAACGCTTCTGCCTGAAGCGAGTACACATCCATTTGAATTCGCTGGGAGTCTTCACAGGTATGCGTATTACGCGCCTCAATAAGGTTTGTAATACGTTGTGCACGATAATCGCCCATAGGCATATTAATGGGCTTGCTTCGCCCAAGATAATTAAGGTCCTGATTTGCCGTTACAATATATCCGCAAGCAGGGTTAAAGCAGGCAGGTAAATCCTCCAGAGGTACCCTACCTTGCCAATCATACTGGCTGTTCCACCCTGGCGCAGGCATAAAACCATTCCACCCGGGATGCCTAAGCGGCATCAGACCAGACATCTGATAACCAATATTGCCCTCAACATCCGCAAACACCCAGTTCCAGGCCGATTCTGATTGGGCTAAACAACGCATCCCCTGCGCCACCGTCTGCGCCTCACAAATTCCCAAACCGGCCATTAATGAAGCTGCGCCCATAGCATCGGCCACCCACTTGCTTGCCAGATAATGCCCAGGTTCATTTGGGTTGCCTTCCAGCACGCCATGTTTGTTTTCATAAAAACACAGGCTGACATCATCGTGCTTTTGCCGTTTAATTTCCTCTATACGCTGCTCAAAAGGTATCCAGTTCTCGCCCACCCGATACATCCCCTCCTTGCAGTCTTCTACCCAGCTATCGATGGTATCCATAAATGTGTAGGTAATACCCCAGGCTAACTGGTTGCTGCGACCTACAATAATCCCCGGTAACCCAGGCATGCTCAGGCCTTTTGCCGTATTTTCAGGCCACTCAAGCACCTGCTCAGCCCATACATTCGGCAGGCGATTAATTTCCAGGTGAGGATCATTCGCCAATATGGCGCTTCCTGATGCGGTCTTTGAACCCGCGATTACCCAATTATTAGAAGCCATCATTCGGGGTAAGGCGAGGTTCCACAATGTCCCGACGGGGACTATCCGTTCCTGTAAACGGATGCTTTCGATCAGTTCTCGATCAATGTTTTCCGCTTCTACAGGAAACAGCTCTGCCAGCAACTCAGAGGCCACGCCTGCCTGCACCAACTCGATAAACAGCCTTTCTACTTCAGCCTGGGATTGTGCCAGCGTTAAGTAACTGGCCATTCGTGAAATCAATATTGAATCTTGAATGCGCCAGGGTTCTGGTGAATAGCCCAGTAGTTTGAGCGCTGATATCCGCTTGCTGGCTAAACCGGCATTGACACCCTCTGCATAAGCCTGGCAGGCCGCCAGATAATGGGGATGCAGTTTAGCCACCTCTTCATCAAGCTGAGACGCCCAATGGGCTTTTCTGAAAAACTGATCCAGGCGCAATGATTCTTCGGTATCGGAGAGTAACTCGCACACCCGCCCCTGCCCTAAAATACGCATCAGCAACATCTGTGAGGCACGATCATGAGCATGCATATAACCGCTCCCCCACAGTACATCATTGAAGTGCTTAGCGCGAATCGACGGCACCCCGGACGCTAAACGATGGATAGACACATGTTGAGGATGCGGCCCTGATATCCTTAGTTTGCTGCGTTTAAACATACGGAATTGTCTCGTTCAAAAGTGTGAATATTGAGTGCCAGCCAGTGAGTCTTATGTTCAGGCAACGATAGTCAATCACTCGCTCACCGACATGGCAAACTCAATCTGTTCCTGATCAAAGCCACGACTCATCAAAAACCGCATCTGTTTAGCCTTTTCCTTAAAATCATCGGGCAGTTTGCCTGGCCCAAAACGTTTTTCACGTGCCCTTTGTGACATTAAAAACCAGTCGATGCCTGACGTTTCGAATACTTCATGAAGCACAGTGCCCGGTACTTGGTTCTGGCTTAAAATATACCGTACTTTCAGCGGCCCATAACCACGCTCTGCATAATGACGCACCATGGATTCGGCGTAACGCTGTTCATCCAGATAGCCACGCGACTGCAATTCCTGCAAGACCGTTTCTATCTCTGGCTCAGGCTGCCCTTTTAACAGCAACTTGCGCTTGAGCTCAAACCTACTGTGATCACGCCGAGCCAGCAAAGCGACAGCCTGATGCATAGGATGCGGTAATTTTTTCGATTTCTTCTCCACGCCAGTATGCCCTGTTATATTCCCAAAGATGTTGAACTTATGCAGCATTTATTAGAAAGCTGGGTTAGAATGCCTAGCCTAAAACGCAGTAAGTCTACATGCCAATACTAACAAAAGCGTCGCATGTAAACGCTGCCGCTGCGTCATAACCCGAATGCTCTCAATTTGCAGCTATTTCATGAGATAACAGGATCAAACATGGCAACGTTTCTGTCAAAAATTTTCAAGCCTAAATGGCAAAGTTCAAATAAAGAAACAAGAAAACAAGCCCTGGCAAAGCTAGACAGCCTGAATAAAGATGATCACCCCATACTGGTTCAGCTCGCTGAACAGGACCCGAGCCCCGAAATTCGTTTTGCCGCCATCGAAAAGATTAGCGATCCGGACACCTTGATCAGCCTGCATAAGCGCGCCCAAGAGAATCTGAGACCTGTCGTTGAACAACGCCTTTATACCCTCGCCAAGTCCCAGTCCTTAAGCATCTTCGATCTGATTATTGACCTGGACATTCTGTCAGAGATGATCATCAAGGCCACGCAAGCTGATAGCTATATCAGTGGGTTAGGCCGTATTCAGGACAGCCCGGCTTTATTGAAAATTGCGATGCAAGCCCGAAATGCCCAGATTCGTCAGGCCGCCGCTGAACTGATCGAAACTGAAAACGATCTGAACACGCTTTATGAACATGCCAAAAACAAAGACAAAACTGTATTCCAGATTACTAAACTAAAACTGGCCAGGCTAAAAGAGCTGGCTCAAATGCATCAGGCTAACCAGACTAAAATCGAAAAGATCCTCAAAGATCTTGAGGCATTGAGTGTGACCGAAGCCCTGCAGCATTTTGATGTCCGCTTGGCGCATACAATCAAGCGCTGGTCTGAAGTTAACCAGCATGCCTCGGCCTCACAGGCTGAAGACTATACGCGACGTGTGACAGCCTGCGAGCAAAAACTCCAAAAACTTCAAGAGCATGCAGCCGCCACACAAGCTGATGCGGAGATAACGCCTTCGGAAGAAACAGCAAACACCGAGGAGCAGAGCACACTTATCGATGAGCGCCAATTAACCCTGGGGATTCTTAATGAAACCTTATCGCGCTTCAAGACCCAGCCTGCTTCTATCCAGGACATATCCGCACTGGATGCACTGATTAAAACCCAAGAGAACCGATGGATTGAAGCTACCGCTGATCACGAAGCAAGCAAAGCAGAACTGAAAAGCTATCAGGAAACGACCGGGCTATTAAAACACTACCTTACCGCCTTACGCTCACTTAAAGAGCAGGCTGCAACCTTGCAGGCAATGCTCCCCCAATTAAGCGACAGCACGCCAACAAAC
>JBFHPN010000012.1:0-13092 GCA_041592735.1 Oleiphilaceae bacterium
ACCAAGAAATCTCAAGCCGTGACACTTCCAGAATCAATAAGTCTTTCTTTTTAAGATTTCTTGCATGTTTAATTCTGGATTCCTCCAAAGCCAGTAATGAGCTTAAATTTTCATATACCAATCAACTTCCATAAACTTTTGTTTTGGTGAATGCTTTTGTCGTGTTTGTTTGAACAAGGTTATGCATTTGATCCATGCTTTCTTCAAGCTTTTTTATGGCGTTCTCAGGATCTGGTAATTGATCTATTAAGGCATAGTTATACAAACTTGAGGCTTCATTGTGTATTTTCTGATGTAAATTCTCTAACTGATTTAACCATGTTTGATCAAATAAACTGTTTATTTTTGCTCGTTTAATCCACTCGCCGCACTGGCATTTAGTATGTGTTCTTATTGTCCAGTCTGGGATCATTACTTTCGGGCCGAGAAGGCCTTTTTTGAATTCTGCGAACCAATGACTGGCTGAAATTTGAAAAATCTGCAGAGACATGTCGTTTGGTGTTCGTGAGTTTTCGCTTAACTCGATCCAGTGTGCGTTTGCATCTTGGTGTTCGACCCAATGAATGAACTCACTTGCTGGCATAGGTCTGGCAATGCCATAGCCTTGAGCGTCCTTACAGCCCATCATGATTAACATTGAGCCATGCTCAGTTGACTCAACACCTTCAGCGATAATGTCTCGACCAAATGAATTTGCAAGCCCGATAATCCCATCTATGATCGAATAATCATCATTATTTTGAAGCATGTTCTTCACAAAAGATTGATCAATCTTGATGGTGTCTGCCGGTAAATTTCTTAAGTGAGAAAGCGTTGAATATCCTGTTCCAAAATCATCAAGCGCAAAGTTAATGCCTAGCATGCGGCGGTACTTTTTCATAATACTGGCGACTTTCGTTACATCGCTGATGACATAACTCTCCAGGACTTCAATTTGTAACTGTTTGGAATCAAAATTTGGATGCTTGCTTAAGGCTATTTCCAGTTGATGGGTAAACGTGTCATAAAGTAAATGATGCGCTGAAATGTTGATACTAATTTGTAAAGAAAGCCCGGCCTGATGCCAAACCTCTGCTTGCTTTAATGCTGTGTTCATGACCCACTCACCGACTTGAATGTCTAAGTCCGTACCCTCTATGAGAGGCAGAAACTCAAGTGGTGGCACTAAACCGACATTGGGCTTATTCCAGCGTATGAGTGCTTCTACGCCATAGACCTTTCCAGTCACCATATTAATTTTAGGTTGATAATAAAGTTCGAACTGATCTTTTGAAATCGCATCTTTAATTTCTTGTAAATGATGATGTTTAATCATCGCTTTTTGATCTTCTTCAATATTGTAAAAACTGTAGCTGCGTTTCCCTTCGATTTTTGCTTTATACATGGCCTGATCTGCATGTCTTATCAGGGTATCAATGTCGGCGTTATCTGATGGGTAAATGGTAACCCCGGCTGTGACACTGATATGAATAGGCTTTCCGTCAATCTGATAAGGTTGAGAAATGCAAAATAATAGTCGGTCCAGCAGCCTCTCTATTTGAAACCTGTTGTAAACATCGCCTAATAATAATATGAACTCATCTCCGCCTTGCCTTGAAATACTGTCTGATTCGCGCAAGGTCGCGGTGATTCTTTCTGAAACCGCAATTAACAGAGTATCGCCTGTTTCATGGCCGTATTTATCATTAACGGGTTTAAAGTCATCTAAATCCAGAAAGCAAATGGCCAGAAGGCTATTGTTGCGTTTACATTGCATGGCAGCCATGGCAAATCGGTCAGCAAATAATGTTCGATTTGGAAGGCGCGTTAAGGGGTCATAATAGGCGAGTACCTCAAGTTGCTTTTGCTGGTTCTTTATTTCAGAAATGTCAGTAAAAATAGCCACATAATGCGTGGCCTGATCTTTTTCATTTTTGAGTGCGGTGATGGTTAATATTTCCGGGTAGAGTTCGCCGTTCTTGCGGCGGTTCCATATTTCCCCGTGCCAATAGCCTTTCTTGAGCAGTGCTGACCACAAGTTTTGATAAAAGGATGGTGACTGCTTGCCAGAACTCAGCATGCTAGGCTTATTGCCGATCACCTCTTCGGGGCTATAGCCTGTGATTTCACAAAATGTGGGATTGACATCGATAATGCGGCTATTGAGATCGGTAATTAAAATGCCTTCGTGAGCGCCTTTAAATACCTGGGCGGCTAGTCTCAGGCTTTTTTCATTGTCGGTGCGTTGTCTGATTAAAGCATTAAACGCTTTCACCATATCGGTAATTTCATCATTACCGTGCTCTCTTAAAAACTCATTAGATTCGTTAGAAGGCAGGTTTTTTCGCATGGTGTTGGCAATGTAGCGTATTTCGCCTACCAGTCTGGAACGTATTTTAAGGCCTAAATACAGACAAATAAGAATCGTGAGTAAAGCCAGGGTGATATGTAAAAAGATAGAGGACACTATCGTGGACGTAATTTTTTCTGAATGTAGCTGCATATCTTTAATAATTTCTCTACTTCCCGCGTGCAAACTATCTATCCTTTCTGATGCTCCTTTCCACCATTTTTCAGGGCTCAAATCAGTAGCTGAATTGAGCATATGAATACTATTTTCAGTCAAATCGTTTATCGACTTATTAAAAATAGTCTTTCGGTATTGCTCTACGTCCTTGTCAAGTTTGTTCTCAAGTAGTGTCTGGATATAAGACTCATATTTATCTCTGGATGCGTTTATAAAACGTTTATAAGCAGTTTCTTGACCGACAATATTAGAAATAATATTTGTTAAATCCGTATTGCTTATGCGGCCGGATACAAGCGCCTTATTAAAAAGGCCTCGCTCAAGCCCTGCGTATTCTTTCATCCATTGAAGGCTTACCCATGAAGATGCAATATTGCTGAGCTCGCTATCTTCAATAAATGTTTGTGAGTAGTCTATGAAATTAATGAGGCTTGAAATGATGTCGCTATATTGAATGAAATGGTCGGTTTTTTTAGGCTTAATAAAGTCATGTCTCAAGTAACTAAGGTTAGACATTTGTGAAGACAGTGCTTGCCACCTTTCTTGTAAGGTCGGCGTAAAGAAACGTTTAAATTGACTGACTTGTTCTCGTAGCTGAATGATTAACGCATCATTAATTTGATATTGCTCTGAAAGTAAGTTGTGAAATTCTTTTAGATCAAGATAAGAATCGTTGGATCTTATGCCGGCCGTCAGGCCACGTTCTTTTTGTAAACCATAAATGAGTTGATCCAATACAGATATGACTTCTAAACAAGTGCTGGCGTAGCGAGAGTTTTCCAGTTTTTGATATTTTGTCTGTGCAGTGGTCAACGAAAAAATAATAATGGTAAGCAAGGGGGCAATAAAGAATAGAGACAGCTTTGCGCTGATAGATAACCGGTTTAGATTCATCATGACGCCTATTCCTTGGATACATTGTGAGTTCTTAGCTTCTCTAACGAATATCACTTGCAAGTATTAAGACTAGTCTCATCTGAACAAGATAGCCATTTAAAGGATATGACATATATCAATTACGCGTATGCTTTTTATAGCTTCTGTATTTGAATCTTAAGGGGAGGCGCTTTTATTGGTGAGGTTGTTTTATTGTCTGTGCGCATAAGCCAGGTATTCACTCCCGGCTGGCGTTTTCGGCTACAGCGACTTCTTTGCGCAGTTCATAGGTGCTGCTTGTGCGCTGTGCTTCAGCCAACAGCTCGCGGTATGCAGCGTCATCTCCGGCTCTTTTGCTGACTCTGGCCATCATGAGCAGGGCGTTTGCAGCCAGGCGTTTGTAGCCACTTTTTGCTGTGCTCATGTAAACAGACATCAAAAGCGCGTCGTACGTGTTCGTGTTGCAATGCGTCATGATGGCGTTAAATTGATTGAAGGTGAAAACGGTATGCACCCCCTCATTGAGGGTAACAAGCGTTTCTTTCAATAAGCTTTCGGTGGGTGGCTGATCAGTTGCGCACGCCTGGGCGATTTCAAAAAAATAGTAAGCGCTTTCATAGGGCTCTAACGACTTCGCTTTATCCAGGTATTGGTGCATCGATACAAGGTTTTGTTCCTTCAGGCTGATGTTGGCTAACTGGAACAGTACTCTCGGAGAGTCCGGTGCTCGGCGGTAGCTTTCCTGGGTCAGGCTGCTATGTGTTTTCCAGGCATCAACAAGTGGGTAGGTTAATAGTGGTGCACTTAGGCTAAGGAGCGCTAACCACAAAATGGCGCGAAAGCTTTCTTTGATGAACAGTCTAAAAAAATAATACAGACTCGTGACGGCTAACAGAATAATGCTAATGCCCGGGGCATAATTGCGATGTTCAAACGCCAGCTCCAGCATTAAAACAGTCGATTCTAATAAATGCCCGCTCAGATACCAGAGAATGGCAAAGGACACGATTCTTGCCTTGTCTTTAAACAGACAGTAGATGCTTAAGCTCAGCAGGCTTAACCACGCGGTCAGTGAGATAAATGTAGATATTGGATTAAACAGGTTTTTTGAGAGACGAATATTATCGTGGTAGAAGCTGATGCCGTCTGCATCCAGCATTAATAGATAGCCAATGTAGTGCCACAGGATTCGCATTTCTGTCATGAGCCGCTCATCGACGGTAAACGCTCTTGTGACAACGGTGATATTCAGCAAATAGATATAATGATAAATTAAATAAACGATTAAACCCGCCACCGGGAGCAACAGGATAGCGCAATATAATAACTTGGTTTGCAGGCTGGTAAGTGAATGAAATTTGAACCGGAAAAAGACTAACTCAATAACCAGGCAATAAACTATCAGCAAAATGCCGTTTTCTTTAGAGAAAAATGCACAACCGGCACAAGTGCCAACAGTCATAATGCCTCGCCAAATGGTCGTATTTTTATGAAGAAAATCGCTTCGATATTGAATAAAGGCATAGGCACCCATTACTGAAAAAAGAGCGCTCAGGATTGTCATACGCTGTGTAATATACAAAACAGTCGAAACAAAAAGCGGGTGCGTCAGCCATATAAAGCATGTGATCAGTGCAAGCCAGTGGCGGGCGGTTCTGGAAATCTTAAGCTCTGCCAGAGCCAGAAGCTTGCATGTGAGCAGATATATCAGAACACCGGTAATAAGGTGTAACGCAATATTCGTCAGTTTAAATGCGGAAATTATCTCGTCAGCAAAATAAAAGTTAGCGGCAAAACTCATGTAACTGAGCGGGCGAAGTGGCAGGCTGCTATCAGAATCAAACATTCTGTTCATCGAGTACGCTGCATCTTTAAATGTTGCTTTGGTATAAGGATGCACCCGAATATTTGGATTATTGGCAATGCTGCTAGAATCATCCAGCACAAAGGGGCCATCCTTTGCAGGATAATAAAGCGCAGCAGTGATAAGCATAATGCTACAGATCAGAAATAGCTGAAGTGCCTTGTCAATAAGTTGAGGTCTGTTCACGTTTTTATCACATTATCGTCTTCTGATTGAGGCAGAAGACCAGGCAAAGATGGATTGATTGCGGGTATGGCGCCCAGAAATTACATAGTGCCTGTTAGCATAGGCTAATTGAGGTTATTTTGCGGGTTTTGTTTTTTTTGAAATAGGGGGCTAAAAATAAAAATCTTGTTAAATACACAAAATATTGTAAAAAGTGATCATATTTTAATCGAATAGTGTGATGCGTTGCCGCTTTCTTAAATGATTATAGCGTAATCTGTCATTTCAATTTTTTAAATTAAATGCACGGATTGTATGAAACGGGTTGTATGAAAAAGATAGCATTATTTTCTGCCATGACAGTTTTCTCGCTTGGGTTAAGAGCAGAGTTGATTTTACTAGAGGATCAGGCTCTGGGTGATTTGGCCGGTCAGGCTGGCTTAACCGTTGATCTTGAAACAGCTTGGAGCATCGGTGAATTTGCCTACCAGGATGGCGGTTTATTATTGTTAAAAAATATCAGCATGGGCGGTAATTCGAACGAAGGCAGTAATCGCATGCTCGATAATATTCGTTTGGATATTGATATAGCCGGTGCAGACCAGGGCCCAAATGGCGATGCCAGGCTGCATTATGGGTTTTCTGGATTTAAAGATGTCGCCGCAGCCCTCGCGTCTCTGGGTAACTCAGATACAAATGTAAATGCTGTCGCACGCGGTGCCCGAAATGGTGCAACTCCAGGTAATTCGCGAGATGGTGTGAATGGGGCGCCAATCGATAATGAAGTTGTCTATGGTAATGGGGATCTCAAAATTCACCTTTCTCCAACCGATCCCTTTCAAAAAGCGGGTGGTTTTGCACTCGTTTTAGCGGGTCAGGGTGTGTTTAATTCGCCAGGCGGCGGCGGTAATGGGAACGGTAATGGAGGCGGCAATGGCAATGGAGGCGGCGGAAATGGCAATGGAGGTGGCGGTAATGGGAACGGCAATGGAGGCGGCGGTAATGGCAACGGCATTGGTGTCGGTCTCCAATACAATCTCCTGAAAAACATGTATTCTCAAGCCATCGATTTTGAATTCAATATTGGCCAGGTAGCGTTAGGCTCTTCGTCTTATGCCTCGTCCGGGCGCCTGGGTGTTGAGTCAATACAGAAAACAGATCATGTTACCGGTCTTGATACGGATGCGGGTGGCGCAACGACCACAACATTACTGAGTGGTTTAAGTATGAAAGGCTATCTGGGGCCTGCTGATATTCATATCGAGAACAAAGGCAACGGCTTCGGAACCGATGGTTCTGGTCGTATCCCGGGAACAGGTAATGCGGATTCCAAAATACATTGGGATTCCTTTTTTAACATTACAGACTTGGATGTCTATCTGGATATAGCCGGCGTCCAGCTAAGCGATATAAAGATCAATAATTCCAGAGGTGATTTGACCAGTTTGAATCAGGTGCAATCCAGAAATCCACAGGGAACACCTCGATTTGATGGCGCTGGAAATCCTATCATGGTCAATACGGCTTCGTTTGGATTTGCCCATTCAAAACGGGATATCTACGCAGTAAAGGATGCGGTCTTATCGGTTGGTTCTGCATCAGGCGTGAATGGCTCTCAAAATCCTCTTCATTACGTTGATGGTATTGCCATTGACACCCGTTTTAAAGGGGATCTTGATATAGGTGCTTTGTCATTCGGTGACACTGGCAGTTCTATCGGTTCAATCTATCTGACCGATATCGAGTCCACTAAAAACTGGACCATTTCAGGTCACTAATACGCACGCCCTGTCTTGAGTAGGTAGCAAGTTGCCAGCAGCATGTGCTCGCTCAACGGTCGAGCGCTTGCTAAATCTCATGGTCTCCGTAGAATGCCAAATAAATGGACAAATTATACGGGCGATCTATGAGTTTGCATGCTTTAGCCGGTTTGCCGGCACCTTCCTCTCTTCTAGCAAATACCCCTCTGCTGGTAGCACATTATTATAAAACCCAGCCAGACCCAGACAATGCAGATCATGCCGTGGCTTTCGGTACCTCGGGCCATAGAGGCAGTGCATTCTCTGCCAGTTTTAACGAAACGCATATATTGGCTATTTGTCAGGCACTCTGTGAGTATCGCGTTAGTCAGAGTATTACCGGGCCCTTATTTATCGGAAAAGATACTCATGCCCTGTCTGAACCTGCTCTGATTACAGCTTTAGAAGTGTTTGCGGCAAATGATGTTGAGTTGCGTATCCAAAAGGGCGGTGGTTTTACGCCAACGCCGGTTATTTCTCATGCTATTTTGCAATACAACCGAGGGCGAACTAATGCCTTGGCCGATGGGGTTGTGATTACACCCTCACATAATCCACCCGAAGATGGCGGGTTCAAATATAATCCGCCAAACGGTGGCCCGGCAGATACTCATATAACCGCTATTATTCAGTCGCGCGCGAATGAATTAATCAGGCAAGAGCTCAAAGGTGTCAAACGTGTGCCTTTCAGCCAGGCAAAACGCGCGGAAACAACCCGGGAAATTGATTTTATTGAGCCTTATGTTAGCGATTTAAGCCAGATTATTGATATGCAGCGGATAGCGGATAGCGGGCTTAAAATTGGGGTTGATCCGATGGGCGGCAGCGGCATTGCTTACTGGCAGCCCATCGCAGAGCGTTATGATCTTAATATAACCGTGGTAAATGATCGGATAGATCCGGCATTTGGTTTTATGCGGGTGGATAAGGATGGCAAAATTCGTATGGATTGTTCGTCACCCGCTGCGATGGCCCAGCTTATAGAGCTGAAAGACCGTTTTGATATCGCTTTTGGTAACGACCCGGATTACGACAGGCATGGTATCGTCACACCAAGCCAGGGCCTAATGAATCCCAACCATTACCTTGCGGTGGCAATAGACTATTTATTCAAGCACCGACCGCTTTGGGGGCCTGAAGTGGCCGTCGGGAAAACCCTGGTTTCAAGTTCCATGGTCGATCGGGTGGCGAAGGCGCTCAATCGTAAGGTGATGGAAGTACCGGTGGGGTTTAAATGGTTTGTTGAGGGTCTGAATACAGGAAATTTGGGTTTTGCAGGTGAAGAAAGTGCAGGTGCCTCTTTCTTGAGGCTTGATGGCACCGCCTGGAGTACCGATAAAGACGGTATTATCATGGATCTTCTAGCCGCCGAGATTTGTGCTAAAACAGGCAAAGATCCCGCCGAGCACTATCTCGAACTTGAAAAAAAATTCGGGTCACCTGTCTATGAACGTATAGATGCTGCGGCATCCAAAGAGCAGAAGGCTCGCCTGAGCCGATTATCCCCCGAGCAGGTATCGGCCACATCGCTGGCTGGTGAACCTATTCTCAGTAAAGTGACCGAGGCATCAGGGAATCAGGCAAAAATAGGGGGCTTGAAGGTGTCTACTGAAAATGGCTGGTTCGCTGCACGCCCTTCCGGAACGGAAGATGTGTATAAAATATATGCGGAAAGTTTCCTTGGGTCAGAACACTTGCGTCAAATACAAACCGAAGCGCAGGAACTGGTCAACAGTGCGATGCGTTAAAACTGTTTTTTGTTTGATCTTGTTGGTGTGTTCGAGTCTTAGCGCAGGCTCTGCTCGCCCTCAGGTTGGTTTGGCTTTAGGCGGGGGTGGAGCCAAAGGCGGTGCCCACATCGGGGTATTAAAAGTACTCGAAGAATATCGTATTCCTGTCGACATGATTGCCGGGACCAGCATTGGTTCACTGGTCGGTGCGCTCTATGCGATGGGCTATTCAGCGCAGCAGATTGAACACATCATGCTGGATATAGACTGGGAAGAAGGCTATTCAGATGCTATTCCCAGAGCCATGCTACCCTTGCGTTTAAAGCGGCGTGATACCTTTAATGTTCCTTTGAATATCGGGCACGATGGTTATCAGATTAAAACGCCCAGTGGTTTGCTTTTTGGCCAACGAGCATCGATGTTGTTGCGTGATGCGCTGGGTAATGTGGGGCAGTTTCAGCATTTTGATCAGTTGCCGCTTCCTTATCGGGCGGTGGCAACTGATTTGAGCCGGAATGAAGCCGTTGTTCTGGCGCGAGGCGATCTGTTATTAAGTATTCGCGCCTCCTCCAATGTGCCGGGTATTCTGGCACCTGTGCAACTGGATGATAAATTATTGGTTGATGGCGGAATTGCCAATAATCTGCCTATTGATGTGGTGAAGTTAATGGGAGCACAGGCAGTGATTGCTGTTGATATCGGCGATGCACTCGCCGCTAAAGAATCGCTCCGTGATACGTTTGCGATTATGGGGCAGTTGTCCAGTTTTTTAACCTTTGAATCAAGCAAAAAACAAAAAGCGTTGTTACTTGAAAGTGATGTGTTGTTGCAGCCGGATATTGATGGTTTGAGTACAACAGATTGGTCCGGTTTTACTATCAGTATCCAAAAAGGCGAGCAGGTAGCTCGTGAAAAAATCGAAGAACTGAAACGTTATGCGCTCAGTGAAGCCGACTATCACAGCTATCGAGAAGCCAAACGAATAAGACATGACGCCTTGCTGGAAACAATAAATCGTCCCGTCTCGCGTTTGATTGTAAACAATGCATCTCAAGTTCATCCTGCTTTTATTAAGCAACATGTTCATCTAACTCTGGGTGAGCCTCTCAGTGATAAACAAATCAATCAAGCTCTTGCTGAAATCTATTCATTAGATGAGTTTCAGTTCGTTTCTGCCACCCTTGAAGATGACGGGAGAGGGCGAACCCTTATTCTGGAAACACAGGAAAAATCATGGGGGCCTAATTTCTTTGATTTTGGCGTAGGTTGGGAAACGAACTTTACAGATGAGTCGAGTATTGATCTGGATCTGGCTTATACCCAAACGCACCTCAGCAAATACGGCGGGGAATGGCGCAGCCAGGTAGAGCTGGGTAATGAACCCGCTTTAAATTCAGAGCTTTATTTTCCTGTTACACCTGACCGAGCCTATTTTACCCGCGCTATTTATCACTTTGAATCGATCAACCTGTCATTTGATTCAAGTTTTAATCTACCGACAAGCATTGACCAGCATCATCATCAGATACGTCTGGGTGCTGGTTGGAACTTTAGTCGGCATGGTTTGTTAGAAGCCGGTTTGCTGTTAGAGGCGGGCAGCCTGGATAACGATTATCTACTGGAAAAAACGCTTGGCTATGATGCCTTTGGAGGGTATCTGCGATTGGCTTATGACAGCCTCGATAGTGCGTTTTTCCCTACAGAAGGTAAACGCATCAATATCAGTGTATTTCAGCGTCAGGAAGATGCCAGTAATGTGAATACCGTGAGCAGCAACAAAACGGCCTTTGGCGGTGATACCTTGCAACTGGTGCTGGACTGGAAAGGTGCCTTTAATATCGGTAGCCATGCATTTGTCAGCAAAGCCGCGATGACAAGAATATTTAGTCAGGCAGATCAAGAAAGTGTCAATGTGGCTCGCCTGGGTGGGTTTTTAAATTTATCCGGGTATAGCGCCAATGCCTTGAGTGGCCCAAATAAAGCCTTCGCAGCGCTTGTTTATCAATATAATTTACGGGGCGGTATGTTTAAGAAAACGACACTGCCGTTTTACCTTGGGTTCAGTGTCGAGGCGGGAAACATCTGGGCAGACGATCAAGGCATGGACTGGGATGATCTGGTTCATGCGGGGAGCGTTTATTTAGGCTCAGACACCAAAATGGGGCCAATTGCCTTAGGCTATGGCTACAACGATCAGGATAAGAAGTCAGTCTACTTTTATTTGGGTTATAAACTCTAGGCTTTGCTCATCAACCCCCGGCATCAGCCCATTTTAGACAGTAACCAGGTGGGCAAAACTTTTATAAATGACCCCAGTAACGACCAAGGCCATTTGGGTACAGTAGAGCTTGTGACTTTGGCTTCGATCAGGTCGGCAAATAATTTTGCCCCTTCTTCAACGGTGATGACAAACGGACGGCTCTTCATATTACGATTAATGGCTGTATCGATAAACCCGGGATAAATCACGGTGACATCAATGGCCTCATTCAAGGTCTCCGCACGAATGCCTTCCATAAAGGTAGCCAGTGCAGCTTTTGATGCGCTATACGCAGCATTGTTCGGCAAGCCCCGGTACGCGGCAACGGAAGCGGTACCCACCAGATGGCCGTGGCCTTGTTCCCTGAAGATTTTCAATGCTTCAGACAGGGTGACGATGGCGCCATTTACATTGGTATTGATCACCTCAACATGTTGCTGCCACGGTGATGTACCCACCTTGCCTGCCCGAGCAATGCCGGCATTTGCCAGGACAATATCGAGGGTGCCAAGGTCTTCTTTGAATTTAGTGAGTACCGGCCCTATTTTGTCATACTCGCAGACATCAAGCTGAGCCACATCTATGGCACACCCGGGGTAGGCTTTAAGAATGGCTTTCTTGAGTGTTTTCAGCTTATCCAGGCGCCGAGCGCACAAACCAAGGGTGTAGCCGCGAGCGGCCATTTCCCAGGCCAGTGCCTGGCCAATGCCATCACTGGCACCGGTAATTACGATAGAAGGCATGATTCACTCCTGTTTACGCTTTACAGAAAGCATATTTTTGCAAGGGTTCGTTATTTTCCAGCTTTGATCGAGGGAACATTCGGGTACAATATTGGGCATCAACGCGTATTTAACACACTCAATGGAACAAGCGAGTCGATGTTCCTGACCAAAGGTGAGAATTTATATGGATTGGACGCCGCATGCAACGGTTGCTGCAATTGTCGAAAAAGACGGCAGGTTTCTGTTCGTCGAAGAAATGGCCGAAGGGCAACGTGTTTTTAATCAGCCTGCAGGGCACATTGAACAGGGCGAGAGCTTTGTTGCAGCAACTTGCCGTGAAACGCTTGAAGAAACACGCTGGCGAGTAAAGCCGCTATATCTGGTTGGTATCTATGTCTATACGGCACCTGCCAATCAGGTTACCTATCATCGCTACTGCTATGCCTGTGAAGCGCTCTGTGAGGAGCCAGAGGCATCATTGGATGAAGGCATTCTGGCGGCCCACTGGCTCACCAGGGATGAGTTGATGTCACGTCAGGGGCAGTGGCGTAGCCCGTTAGTCCTGAAATGCCTTGATGATTATCTCGCAGGTAAACGTTACCCGCTTGAGCTGATCTACGAAGCCTGAGCGTGACAGTGCATCCCTGCGTGGCAATGAATACCCGGAATGTCTCACCTTAACGTGGGTTATTTAAGAAAAGGATTGAGCATTCGCCCGAAGAAGCCTGTCATTTTCAGTGGCGCATCCATCACAGCAAAACAAATGCAGTCGCAGTCGTTGGCTGCTCTGGGTTGATGAATGGTTTGCGTATCCGCCAGTATGAAATCACCTTTATGGTAATCGCCTGCATTATCAGAAAAACTGCCATCGAGCACCAGGGTATACTCATTACCCTTGTGTGTGTGCACAGGCAGCTCTTTGCCGGCAGCAATTTTGTAAAATTTGGCCGTATAGCCGCCTCCTGAAATCGGTAGCACAAATTCCTTGATATTACGCGTCATACCAGACCAGGGAAGTTGTGAGAATTCATTCCTGACAAAACGTCTCAGCGGTTTAGGGAGATTGTGGATACGTTTAATTTCTGTGGCTGCAGGCGTATCTCCGGATCGGAGGGCTACATTCTCATTGGCGGCCACAGACGCTGTATCATCCAAACGACACAAGAG
>JBFHPN010000013.1:0-12981 GCA_041592735.1 Oleiphilaceae bacterium
CTGCTATGTGGGGAGAGGCAGGCGTCCTGAGTACGATTGGATTTATTTGTTCATAGGGGATCGCTATCGACATCGCCTTTTGCAAGGCTAAAGCATCCTCATTTTGCAATTGCGTCTTGCCACTTTCCAATTCGACAGAGTCAGCACCCGCAGACACCGGTTTTAACGCCATGGTTCGCAGGCCACGCCGCTCTGCGGCTTTTAACAGCACACAACTGGCGAACGTTTTACCTACTTCCGTATCCGTGCCAGCAACAAAATAAACATGTTTTTGTTTCATTATTTGAGTACCCATTTAAAAAATAGTAATTAGCGCTCAAGAACACCCCATAAAACCTGATAGCTTGCAGGCAAAAAACCATCCCTTCCCCGATATAATTCATAGGTATCCGTGACAGTTCGAAGCGTCTGCCTGCCACTTAGCGTGTTCATTCTGTCTGCATGCAGATTATGCGCACCCAGTGCCTTGAGCTCACGCATGAGCTCGGTCACCTTCTGATATTTTAAAACACGCTTTTCCTGCTCAAGCATTTGGATACGAAAACCTGTTTGTTGCACCATCGCCTCGAAGTAATCAAACGGTAAAAAACGATTGACATGCTGCCGATCATCAACCGCAGCCCAAGACTCTTTGAGTTCTGACAAGGTGCCATCCAACAGCGTAGAAAAAACAAATACGCCACCCGGCTTCAACACTCTTTTTACCTCTTTAAGTAAAACCGGGAGATTGCTGCACCACTGAATAGCCAGGCTGGAAAACATTAAATCGACACTCTGGCCCTGAAAAGGAAGGCTCTCTGCATCAGCGGCCAACCAAGCTGACACACTTCCTAAATGCTGTCCTTTAGCATATTTCAGCATTTGTTCGGACAGATCCAGGCCGATATAAGCTGAGCCAGGAAATCGTGCGTTCAAGGCCGAATGGAAATAACCTGTGCCGCATCCTAAATCCAGAACCACTTCAGGGCAGATTGATGGCGCTTTATCGAGCAGTTCTGATCCAACCCATCGCTGAAAATGAGCAACGGCATCATAGGTGGTCGCCGCCCGACCAAAGGATTGGGCTATCATTTTTTTATCAATGGCATCTGTCATACACCAACCCCTTTTTTGGGTAAAGATGCCATACACAGGCGAATATGCCGTGCAATCTCAGGCGCAAAACTCCCAAATGGGAAATGCCCCATTCCAGGTATTACCGCTCCATGAAAAAAGGGCGATGCCTGCTCCATCCAAGAGCGTAACTCAGGATTAATCAAGGCGTCACTTTCACCGTAAAGACCAAAAAATGGCAGCGTCAAATTTGGCATAGAAGAACGCAAATCCAAATCACGAAGCCAGTCTAAGCCCTTCTTCAGACTTTCCCAATCTGGCAGCGCTTCTGCTGTAAACGCATCGTTAAGTCGTTTTTTATCTTCATCCTTAGTGCGACTGCCCGCCAACAGCAAACGACTGAACATTCTAAGCAGGTTATTGGCATTTTGCTTTTCAACGGTCGCAGCTATCGCTGCAAACGCAGACTCATCAACGCCTAGTTGCCAGTTGGCTTTTTTTATAAAACAGGGTGAAACGCCCAGAAGTATCAGTGCATGCAGGTTTTGGGTGTTTAAGTGTGACGCCAGCAACAACTTAAGCGCTAGCATGCCACCTAACGACCAACCAATAATCACGCAATCTTCATTCAATAACGCATTGATTTTATTGGCCATCTCATCTAAGGACAAACCATATAGATGATCTAGCACAATCACTTCGTGTTCTGGTAAATAGCCAGAGAAGTCACCTAACATCTCGACAGATACTGCCCAGCCATTGAGAAAGATCAGACGCATCTTAAAACCTTGTTGTTTCTTTTGGCATAACACATATCAAGCATTCATATGACTCATCACGGCAAACAAACCTTCAAGGCAGCATGTTCCAAGGCATTTAGCAACAAATCGACATCATCAACAGAATGCGCAGCGCTGAAGGTAATTCGCAGCCGCGCGGTTTTATCCGGCACAGTAGGTGGCCGGATAGCGCCCACCAACACACCCATTTCAGCCAGGGAGCAACTAAGCTCAAGCGTTTTAATGCTATCCCCGATCACGACTGGTTGAATAGGCGTATCGGAAGGCAGCAATTGATAACTAAGTGCCGACATCCCCTCTTTAAAATGGGTAATCAAAGCTGCAAGATGCGCCCTTAATGCATCACCTTGTTGAATTAGTTTCAAGCTTGAACGGGTGGCTGCCGCAGTTGAAGGCGGCATTGCCGTTGTATAGATATAAGGGCGGGCACTTTGGATCAGGTATTCAATCAATAACTCACTGCCCGCAACGAATGCCCCGCTGGTTCCGAACGCTTTCCCGAATGTGCCAATTAATACCGGCACATCGTCCTGGTTTAAACCAAAATGGGCCAGGCTACCTCTACCCTGCGAACCTAAAACTCCCAGACCATGAGCATCATCAACCATCAATAAGGCATCAAATTCAGCACAGAGTTTCGACATTTCTTCAAGATGAGCGATGTCTCCATCCATACTGAAGACACCATCAGAAACAACCAGTATTTTTTTGATCGAAGGATCCTGTGAAAACTTGCTCAGATACGCTCTCAGGCTGCCCATATCATTATGAAGATAGCGCTGAAACCGTGCACCACTGAGCAGACCTCCATCCAATAACGACGCATGATTCAAACGATCATGCAACACAGCATCTGCTTTTCCGACCAATGCTGAAACCAGCGCCATATTAGCCATATAACCGCTAGAAAAAACGAGTGCGCGTTGTCGACCGGTAAATGCTGCTATCTCTTGCTCAAGCAAACTGTGCTCTTGGTGATGCCCGATAACCAGATGCGAGGCACCGCTTCCGAAACCATCACGTTCAATGGACGACACCGCGGCAGCTTTAACATCTGGATGATTGGCTAGCCCCAGGTAATCATTGCTGCAGAACCCCAGGTATTCTTTACCATCTACCCGGACTTTTCCCGACTGCGGCGACTCCAGAACCTTCAAGCTACGATACAAGCCCAAACGCTTTTTTTCGGCAAGCACCTCTTGCCAATGTGCAGCGAAACCAGCCAATTAATTCACTGAGGTATGCTGAATCATTGATGCCTGAGATGGCTGACTGGAGGCCTCGTAAAATAAATGATCATTCTCTTGCGCATCTATCGCTTTTTTCAAGGCTGCTTCCTGGTCTGCATCTGTCTGTTCGATACGCTGTTCAGGTTTCAAACCGAGACGCTTGAACAACTGCATGTCTTTATGCGTTTCCGGATTTGGCGTGGTTAACAGGCATTCACCATAGAAAATTGAGTTTGCCCCCGCCATAAAGGCCATGGCCTGCATTTCATCGGACATACTTTCCCGCCCGGCAGACAATCGAACATGACTGCCCGGCATCAGAATACGCGCCACGGCAATACATCGAATAAACTCAAAATTATCAATATTTTCTACGTTTTCAAGCGGCGTGCCTTTCACCTTGACCAACATATTGATCGGTACGCTTTCGGGCTGTACCGGCAAGTTCGCCAATTGCACCAACAAACCAACCCGGTCCTTAGCCTGTTCACCCATACCAACAATCCCGCCACTGCAAACTTTCATGCCGGCATCTCGCACATGAGAAAGTGTATCCAGGCGATCTTGATAGCTTCTGGTCGTAATGATCTTGTCATAATATTCGGGTGAAGTATCAAGATTATGGTTGTAGTAATCCAGGCCGGCATCGCCAAGCTGGGAGGCTTGTTCAGCACTCAACTTACCTAAGGTCATGCAGGTTTCCAAACCCAGAGCCTTTACACCCTTGACCATCTCGAGAACATACGGCATATCTTTATCGCTCGGATGTTTCCATGCAGCCCCCATGCAGAAGCGGCTGCTTCCTTTAGCTTTGGCCTCTCGGGCTTTCTCCAGTACTTTTTCAACCTGAAGCAAGCGTTGTTTCTCCAGGCCGGTATTGTAATGGCCAGACTGCGGGCAATACTTACAATCCTCCGGACATGCACCGGTTTTGATCGAGAGCAATGTACTTACCTGAACCTGGTTGGGATCAAAATTTTCCCGATGTATTGTTTGCGCTTTGAAAAGCAGATCATTGAAAGGCAAATCAAATAAAGCCTGCACTTCTTGATGCGTCCAAACATGGCGTAATGTCATAGTGTTTTCTCAATTTTTAATGCATGATCAAGGAAAAATAAAATGCAAGGAAAGCCATTACTGTGATGACAAGCTGAATAGCCTTGTTTATCCAACATCAAGATAAACAGCCTCCTCATTTCGCTAAAGGAATAGCCGACATGATAAAATACCCAATAAAGTTGTCAACCAAATTATCAAAAATGGTTAACAGCTTTTATACGTTATTGAAATACTCACTGACTCGATTCATTCGTTTGGCTCAGGCGTCCAGCCAGTATTGCTGGCTATGTGCTGAGCACATAGAACATCCGAGCGCATATACACCGTCATTGCATTTTTGCCTTGAATGCCAAGAAGATCTGCCTAGCGACCCCGTACAATGCATCCAGTGTGGTTTAGCACTGCACCTTGGGAAACATGAGGACTCTGCATACGACACTGCTCACTGGTTAAGATGTGGAGAATGCATCAAGGAAACACCCGTTTTTTCAGAAACCTGCGTTCCGTTTCGGTATGAATTCCCCATAAAAGAACTGATTCAAGCCTTAAAATACAAAAGACAACGTTATTGGATCGGGGCATTAGCCCAAGCCCTAGTGAACAGAATTAATGAACACGAGGGATACAAGCATTCACTTCCTGACATGATTATTCCAATTCCTTTGCATAAAAAGAAATTACGGCAACGAGGCTACAATCAAGCAGAACTGATCGCAAAATATATTGCAAATAAAACAGGCATTCCCTGCCAGACTAAGATTTTACTCAAGCAATTTGAAACTAGTAATCAAGCCGGGCTGAGTAAACACAAAAGATTAAGTAATTTACGCAATAGTTTTTCTATCGCGAAAAAAGTACTGTCAGAGAAACGCATCCAACAGTTGCACATTGCTTTAGTGGATGACGTGATGACCACTAAAGCTACCGCCGAGAGTGCCGCTAATTGCTTACTGCAAGCCGGTGCCATCCGGGTAGATATCTGGTGCCTTGCTCGAACAGCCAAAGCTCATCAGTTGATTACTTATTGAGCCATCAGAGGTTCAAACTAACTCAGTCGACAAACCTAAGTGATCAGCCACATATTCTGCAATCGCTAACGACGCTGTTAAGCCAGGGGACTCAATCCCCAATACGTTGATAAGACCAGGAATACCGTGCTCAGACTCACCTTGTATCATGAAATCTGCTGCTGCCTCATCCGGCCCGGAGAGTTTGGGGCGGATACCTGCATAATCCGGCAACAGCTTAGATTCTTCTACTAAAGGCCAATAGCGCTTCACAGCACGGTAAAATACATCCCTTTTGTGTTCCGGGACACGATAATCAAATGGCTCGGAAGCTTTCAGCCACTCGACATCAGGGCCGAATTTCGCACGCCCCTGAAGATCAAGCGTTAAGTGAACACCCAGGCCTCCGTGCACGGGAACAGGATAAATCAAGTGTTTAAAAGGCACCTTAGACTGATATGAGAAGTAACTTCCTTTTGCATAAAAAGCATTGAGAGATGACGAGAGCGAACCCACAATAAGTGCTTTGGCAAATGCCACAGCACCTAAGCCGCAAGCATTAATACAGACCTTAGCACGAATCTGCATATCATCTTTTCTGGAAACCAAGACAATCCCATTATCGCCCGACACTAACGGTTCAATCTCAGTATTAAAGACGCATTGCCCGCCTGCGCGTTCATAATCAGCCTGAAGCTGCAACATAAAGCCGTGACTATCAACGATCCCGGTGGAGGGAGAGAACAAGGCAGCAACTGATGATAAAGCAGGTTCCAGTTCGTTTATCTCTGATTGCGCTAGAAAGCGTATGTCGTCCACGCCATTGCGAACGGCATGCTCTTGAATGCTCATTAAGCGTTGTTGCTCAAGCTGATCACCCGCAACAATAAGCTTACCCTTTTTATCACAACCAATCGCATGACGCTGGCAGTACTCATAAAGCAAGTGCTTACCACGCACACACAGGCGTGCTTTCAGACTATCCTGAGGGTAATAAATACCAGCATGAATAACTTCACTGTTTCTTGAGGAAATACCCTCACCTATTTGAGCATTCTTTTCGAGTAAATAAACGTCCTTGCCGTTTAAAGCCAGTAATCTGGCAATCGCGAGACCTATGACACCCGCCCCGATAACCACATATTCCAAATCAACTTTCTGCATCGTTGTGTTAACCCGTTATAAACAAAAAAACCTCTCTTCCGGGCAGTACGAAGCACTTGCCAGGAAGGAGGTTTTTCATTTCAAATTAACGCTTATTTAGTAGCAGCTTTCTTAACAGAAGCCTCAACAACACCTACTACACGTCGATTAAGCGCACGACCTTCAGAGCTTGTGTTGTCTGCAATTGGACGCTCTTCACCGTAACCTACTGCATTGATACGCTCTGGCGCGATGTTAAACTGTTTGATCAGCACATTTTTAACTGAATCAGCGCGTCTTTGTGAAAGCATCTTATTGTATGCATCACTTCCGCTGCTATCAGTATGGCCTTCCACAGTCACTTGTGTGCCATCAAACTCATTCATAAAATCTGCCACTTTTTGAATTTCCGCATAGCTGTCTTTATTCAAAACAGAGCTATTGTTAGGGAACTTCACATCCAGCTTGATCTCGACTTTCTCAATCAGCATGACCGGACAACCCGTTGCATCTACTTTGAAGGCAGGGCTGGTATTCGGGCATTGATCCTGTGCATCCACGACGCCATCTTTGTCAGTATCAACAGGAGCAGGAGCTGGCTTAACAGGCTCAGGCTTAGGTTCAACTTTTTTGACTACGGGCTCAGGGGCTTTCTCTTGAACAACAGGCGCTGCAACAACTTCTTCAACCACAGGCGCTGAAACAGATCGGCCGAAGGCATAACCCACCGCGATTCTGGCACCCAGATCCGTCAATTCATTATCGAGGCTATTCATGGCAATTAATTCACCACGCAGCACGATATTGCTGTCAAAATATTTTTTCACACCCAAGCCTAAATGCACGAGGGTTTCACTAAACTCTACGCCTGATGCTTCAAACTCAAGATCACCCATACCGGCAGAAATGAATGGACGGGTACTGCCTTCTTTCAAATGGAATAATGCACCCACAGCTAATCGTCGGGCATCCAGTTCAATCGATGAGTCTTTGACATCTGCACTGTAGTCAGATAACCAAGCTTCCAAAGACATCACCTCGTTCAAGGGTAATTCCAGACCACCCTCTAAACTTACAGGCTCATCAAGATCACGTTCGTTATCAAACATGTAAGTGCCTGCACCCAGATAGGCTTCAAAATTAGGGTACTCATCTGCCACCGCAGCCACAGAAACTGTAGACGCTAAACAGGCCATTAAAACCGTTTTCTTCATTATATACTCTCCTAGTTGTCGTAAATTTTTTCTTTATTCTAGTTATTGCGGGCATGTTCTGAGGAAGGCCCAAAATGTTCAATAACAAAAGTTGTGCGCAGCATAGCTTAATCAAATTGACCACTACAAGAAGACCAGAGCCTTGGCACAATTAAATTACTGTTAGTTCTGCAAACAAGTCTTATGTTACGAGTAAAACTCATTAACATGCTACAATGTCTGACCAAGCATCGCCAGCAAAAATCTACCCAACAATTGACTTATATCGAGACTATCAGCTTGAACAGCATCCACATCGACCACCCCTATGATCAACTGACGCCAGACTTTGTATTGGATGCAGTTGAATCCATCGGGCTAGAAACCGACTCACGTATTCTCAGTTTGAACAGTTATGAAAACAGGGTTTATCAAATCGGGATTGAGGAGGCAATGCCGGTCATTGCTAAATTTTACAGACCTTTTCGCTGGTCTGAAGCTGCTATTCTTGAAGAACATGCCTTTACACAAGATCTGATTGAGCACGATATTTCGGCTATTTCACCACTTTCTATTAATCAAACAACCTTACATGAATTCAAGGGCTTTCGTTTCGCCATTTTCCCCAGACAAGGCGGGCATGCCCCCGAAGTGGATTATGAAGACACTTTATTCAGAATTGGCCGCAACATTGGGCGCATTCATCAAGCCTCCGGCCAAACATGCTTCACCCACAGAAAAACATTATCCATTGAAGAATGGGCGAGCAGCAGCCGCGAATACCTGCTATCCGAGCACATGATTCCCAGATCCCTCATTGAAGCCTATTCCACCATTACCTCGCAGCTCATCGAAAAAATGCTTGCCAAATGGCGAATGGCACCCAATAAGATAATCAAGTTACACGGAGACTGCCACCTAGGTAATATCCTGTGGCGGGATGATATTGCTCATTTCGTTGATTTTGATGATTGCATGAATGGCCCGGCCATTCAGGATATATGGTTATTACTTTCTGGCGATCGCCTTCAACAGAGCCAGCAATTGATTGAAATCATCGAAGGTTATGAAGAGTTCTGCGAATTTGACACAGCACAAATCAGTCTTATTGAAACCCTGCGAACCCTGAGAATGATGTATTATGCAGCCTGGCTGGCAAAACGCTGGACGGACCCTGCCTTTCCGATGTTTTTTCCGTGGTTTAATACTGAAAGGTACTGGGCAGAACATATTCAGGAACTTCGCGAACAGTTAGCGGTGCTGGATGAACCACCTTTGAAGCTTTATCCCTGAGAATATGATTTAACCTTATCAATACATGTAACTACCTAACAACAGAGCACGCCCTATGAAACAACCAGATGAATCACCTGCAAGGGATGATAAAGTCAGCAAAACAACTCTGCTGGTGGCTATTTTCTGTGCCATTGCGTTGACGATATTGATACTTGAATGGCAGGGAATGATTCAGCACACTCAAGCCAAAGACGACTACCCTATCGCCGAATATAAGGTGGTCTTTATTGAAAAACAGGCAAATAAACAATATCGTTTATCCCATAAACCTTCTAATCAGACCGCACTTTGCAACGGGGGTTATTTATTTATAACATCCGATCTTAATGATGGCATGCAAGGTCTTTTAGTTGATTATAAAAACAGAGGCGTACGCTGCCTTACAGAACATTTTATTAATCCTTGATTTTATCCATGACCGACACTAAACCCGATACTCTATTTGCCAGCCCTCTTGAAAAGGTCAGCGAATTTGCATTTGATGAAGCGGTCGCACGGGTTTTTCCCGATATGATTCGTCGCTCCGTCCCCGGTTATACCACCATCATACCCATGATCGGGATTATAACTGCCGAATATGCACAAGATAACACTGCCTGTTATGATCTGGGCTGCTCTCTTGGCGCCTCTACCCTAGCTATGCGCCACGGGCTTCGCGATAAGCAGAGCCATCTAATCGCGATTGATAATTCATCTGCCATGCTTGAACGGTGCCGGCATTACATTGAACTGGATAACGAAAAAACACCCGTTGAACTTCTTTGCGCAGATATCACCGAACTTGAGTTCAAACCCAGCTCTGTGATTACCTTGAATTTCACGCTTCAATTCATTCCCGTTACCCAACGCCTTACGCTGCTTAGAAAGCTATATCATGCCTTGCAACCAGGTGGTGTACTCATACTTTCCGAAAAAATCCGTTTTGAGGATAAGCAGGAGCAGTCTGCACTAGAAAACCTTCACTGGAATTTTAAACGTGCAAACGGCTATAGCGACCTAGAAGTCAGCCAAAAACGCACTGCGCTTGAGCAGGTGCTAATACCAGACACGCTAAGTGAGCACCAGTCACGCCTGAACCAGGCAGGCTTCAAAGAGACCTGCCTGTGGTACCAATGTTTCAATTTTTGCTCCTTAATTGCCATTAAACGCCACTGATCGAGCTCATCCATGAATTTCCATCCGCTCTATGAAGACTTATTCGCATTTATGCGAACCAATAAACTAAGCTCCTGGGTCGATCCGCTTAATGCTCTGCTCAAGCTCAAGCTGCAAGAAAAACCTCACGGCGATTTATCGAAATGGCTGAATGCCTATCACGCCCTACCTGACATTGAAACGGGCGAAGCAAAACTAAACAGTAGCAGAATAACTGCCAGTTTAGATAAAGCCCTTTCAGATGAGCATCAAGCTGCATTAGAGCGCGCTTTAAAAAACCTGATGCCCTGGCGCAAAGGGCCATTTGAACTATTCGGCATTCACATAGATACTGAATGGCGTTCCGATTTTAAATGGGACAGAATCCAGCCGCATATCAGCCCGCTAAAAAACCGCCTGGTTCTCGATGTCGGCTGCGGCTCAGGCTATCATGCCTGGCGTATGTTTGGCGAAGGCGCGAAACAAGTCATAGGCATTGATCCAAATAATTTATTCATGCTTCAGTTCGCTACCATTAAAAAATATTGCGGACCGAATGCACCGGTTCACTTTCTTCCGATACGTATGGAAGACGTTCCTCCGCAACTAGAAGCGTTTGATACCACCTTTTCAATGGGCGTTTTATATCACCGCCGATCTCCCATCGATCATTTACTTGAACTTAAGGGAACATTGCGAAATGGTGGCGAACTGGTGCTCGAAACCCTGGTCGTTGAAGGTGAAACCGGTTACGCATTAATGCCGGAAGACCGGTATGCGATGATGCGCAATGTTTGGTTTATTCCTAGCATTACGACACTAGAACTCTGGCTATTACGAGCCGGATTCAAAGATATCCGCTGTATTGAGCAGAACTTCACCTCCATGAATGAGCAGCGGGCAACCGATTGGATGCATTACCAATCGCTCAGTGACTTCCTCGACCCTCAGGACAGCAATAAAACAATAGAGGGTTACCCTGCCCCCCGTCGTGCCACATTTGTGGCCACAAAATAAGAACCTGATGAAGACCAGCAGGAACTGCCGACACGTAAAAAATGATAAGCGCTTGCAAAACCATTGGCACGCTAAGATGCAAAAAGCCCTGAAAAAATACTTTTTCCAGGGCCTGCCAGATACATGAATCCAAGACGTGCTAGAACAAACCTAGTTAAACGGATGCCTTAAAACAATAGTTTCGACACGGTCCGGGCCGGTCGAAATAATATCCACAGGTGCTTCTATCTGTTTCTCCAGATATTTAATGTAATTTCGAGCATTTAAGGGCAACTCTTCAAGCGTTTTCGCCCCGAGTGTGCTTTCAGACCAGCCTGGCAAGGTCTCATAGATAGGCTCTAAATCGTCGTAACCACGACCATCGAGAGGTGGACGGGTAAGCGCCTGACCCGATTTAGTCTGATAGCCCACGCACACCTTGATACTTTCCAAACCATCAAGTACATCAAGCTTCGTTAAGCAAATGCCTGAAACTGAATTGATTTGAATCGCATGGCGCAGACCAACGGCATCAAACCAGCCACATCGTCTAGGACGACCTGTGGTCGCACCGAATTCGTGACCGCGTTTGGCTAAGTGCTTACCCTGTTCATCAAATAACTCTGTCGGGAAGGGGCCTGAACCCACGCGTGTCGTATATGCTTTAGTGATACCCAGTATATAATCCAAAAACAAAGGACCCATACCGCTGCCTGTCGATACACCGCCCGCTGTGGTATTGGATGAGGTGACAAAAGGGTAAGTACCGTGATCGATATCCAGCAAAGAGCCCTGAGCACCTTCAAAAAGTATATTTTCACCATCTTTTCGGCATCGGTGCAATTCATCGGTCACATCTATGGCCATTGGCAACAAAATTTTTGCCATTTCCAGCGCATCGTCCAAGGTTTTTTGATAATCAACGACAGGAACTTTATAAAAATTTTCCAGGACAAAATTATGATAATCCATAATTTCTTTCAGCTTCACAGCAAAGCTCGCTGGATCAATCAAGTCGCCTAATCTCAATCCACGGCGAGACACCTTATCTTCATAAGCAGGGCCGATGCCACGACCTGTGGTACCAATTTTAGCATCACCACGCGCAGCCTCACGCGCCAGATCAATGGCAACGTGATAAGGCAAAATCAGCGGACATGCCAGGCTTAATCGAAGGCGCTCCTTGACGGGAACACCCTTTTCTTCGAGTGCGGTCATTTCTTTAATGAGAGCGTCCGGCGCAAGCACAACACCATTTCCAATCAGGCAATTGACATTTTCACGCAATATTCCCGAAGGAATAAGATGTAAAACTGTTTTTTCACCATTAATGACCAGCGTGTGGCCAGCATTATGACCACCCTGAAAACGAGCCACTACAGATGCCTGATCTGTCAATAAATCTACGATTTTACCTTTGCCTTCGTCACCCCACTGAGTGCCCAAAATGACAACATTCTTACCCATAACTTATCTTCTCATAGAAAAAGCGCAATGCTTACGTACTAATTTAATCCCGGCAATCTGGTCAACAACCGGATGAATTACTCCTAGAACCCGTCATCCTTCTCAAACAGGAATGACATGCCATTCATTATCTTTAAATACCAACTGATCTGAACAACCAAGAGATTCAGGCGTGTCCGTACTATTCAAGGCCTGTATCACAACCCTGCCAGACTGACGCATCGTCTTGATATATTGCTGTTTTCCTGCCCCGTCAGTTAAAGGCACAAATACCGATGATGCCGCGCATCTTGATTGCTTTGTTAACCTTACCAATGTTTTTAAATCTGCACTGAATCCTGTGGCGGCTCTTGACTTATGCGCCAGATTGTTTGATCGGCCAAAGCCCTTGCCTATATCGTTATAGCGCCCACCTTTTGCTAAGGCATACCCATAACCGGCACTGAATGCTGAAAACAAAATACCCGTGTGATAGTTGTAACCACGCAATTCGCAAAAATCGAATCCGATCTCCACATCTGGAAAATGCTGTTGGATTTGTTTCATAATCAAACGCAATTCTTCAATCGCCGCTATGACCATCGAGGCCTGACGCAATGCCAGA
>JBFHPN010000014.1:0-12837 GCA_041592735.1 Oleiphilaceae bacterium
GCTAATCGATCCACCATCTGAGCAAAGCACAGTACCGCAAGCTTTAGTCGGATCGAAATCCAGATTATAGTTAATGATCTGCGCATTCGCCGTGTGCGGGAATGCCATCACGACGCCTAGCGCTAAATATTTTATCCAGTTTTTCAAAGCACACTCCTTGTCTCTAATCACAACACGGGTAAAGGTTGAAAGAGAAACTTGTTAAATTGACTACTAAACCACTTTTCTTTAATGCAAAGGCCAAACCATAAGCAAAATATCCCCGTAGTTTAATAACTTAGCAAGGTTATTATAACTATTCGCAGCCATTTAACCGTCAAGATATGTAAAGATACTTGACATTTTTGTATCCAGTAATCTTAAAACGCCCCAAACCTGCTCACCCCCTGCTTAGCCGCGACTTTCCAAAAGCCTGCAGAGCGAGATTAATCCTCTATTTGTTCTGCCTCTTCCAGCTCTTCACTTAGTTCAAACCAATGTATTTCAGCGTCTTCGAGCGTTTTTTTCAGCTTGGCCTGCTCTTCTAGCAAGACTTTCAATCTAAGCTTATTACTGACCTCATAAAGAGCACTATCGGTGAGTTCTTCCTCTATTGCGCCCAAGGATGTTTGGGTATTTGAAATCAGGCGCTCGGTTTCGCTCAGCTTTTTTTTCAGCGGGCTGATTTTTTTACGTTTTTCAGCTGCAAGCCGTTTTCGCTCTTTTCGTGACTCTGCCGATTCATTTTGCTCCTTACCCTCCTCAGTGTCCGCAAGGCTGTTCATCGTTTGATCTTCAGCCTGAAAGTTCTGCAACCAGACTTCATAATCGTGCAGGTCACCTTTAAACTCCTCTACCTTGCCCTGCGCCACCAGCCAGAAGGTATCCACGGTATTTTTCAGTAAATGCCGATCGTGGGACACGACAATAATAGCGCCTTCAAAGTTTTGCAGCGCTGTGGTTAAGGCATGACGCATTTCCAGATCGAGGTGGTTGGTCGGCTCATCGAGCATAAGCAGGTTGGGCTTTTGCCAGGCAATAATAGCAAGCGCCAGGCGTGCTTTTTCGCCACCTGAAAAACGGGTGATTTTTTCCAGCGCGGCATCCCCGCGAAAATCGAAGCCTCCCAGAAAATTACGAATTTCCTGATCGGTGGCCTTCGGGTTTATACGCTGCAGATGCAGAAAGGGGCTGGCATTCAGATCTAAAGCCTCTAACTGATGCTGTGCGAAATAGCCAATTTTGAGATGCTCACCCGAGGCACGGCTGCCTGACAACAGGTTCAGGTCACCCACCAGGCTTTTTATTAAGGTAGATTTTCCCGCGCCGTTAGGGCCCAGCAAGCCGACGCGCATGCCGGGTAAGATACTGGCCGAAAATTGAGAGAGTATCACTTTGCCCGCGTACCCCAAGTCGCACTTGTGGAGATTCAACAGGGGGCTGGACATTTTGTCGCTCACCGGAAAATGGAAATTAAACGGTGAATCAATATGGGCTGGCGCAATTAAGGCCATTCGCTCAAGTTCTTTGACGCGACTTTGTGCCTGTTTTGCCTTTGAAGCCTTTGCTTTAAAGCGCGTAACAAATGCTTCTATTTCACTGATGCGCTGCTGTTGCTTTTCATATTTGGCTTGCTGCTGAGCCAGTTTTTCGGCACGCTGCAGCTCAAAGGCACTGTAGCTGCCGGTGTACTGATGTAGTTGCTTATGTTCAAAGTGCAAGATATGGGTGGACACGGCATCGATGAAATCACGGTCATGCGAAATGAACAACACCGTTCCCGTAAAGCGCTTTAACCACTGTTCCAGCCAGAGCATGGCATCCAAATCAAGATGGTTAGTGGGTTCATCCAGTAGAAGCAGATCACAAGGACACATCAGGGCCTGCGCCAGATTCAGACGAATCCGCCAGCCACCCGAAAAGTCATTGACGGGGCGCCTTAGGTCAGACTGATTAAACCCTAAGCCGTGCAAGAGTTTTTCTGCTGTGACCGGTGCAAGATAGGCCGAAATTCCATCGAGTTCGCCATGCACATGCGCAATCGCGGCATCATTGTGCTCTGCTTCTGCCTGCTTCAAGGCCTGTTCAAGTTGACGAAGGGGTTTATGCCCATCCAGGACATAATCGAGGGCATCTCGCTGGCCGGCGCTCACTTCCTGGGCCATATGTGATATGCGACACTGTCCAGGCAAACTGAATGAACCTGAGTCCGGGCTTAACTCTCCTAAAATCAGTTTAAATAAACTGGTTTTTCCCGCACCGTTGGCACCGATAATTGCAACGCGCTGACCTGCGTGCACCAGGGCATTCGCGTTCTCCAATAGCGCTTCGGGGCCACGACGAAGCGTCAGCGCATCGATCTTAAGCATAATTATCAGCCTGCAAAAAAAACGAGAAGGTAACGGATAAACGCGCTAACATCAATCAGAGTTAATTAGAATTACCCTATAAGAAGTGGAACCCTTAGCGATGCACTCATCCGATCCATTGAAACTTAAATCGTTCGATTTAGCCGGCCTGCCTCTGCTCAACCCTTTCTGGCAATTTTCGCTGCAGCAATGGAAAAGCACGGCACTCCAGCGCCAGCTTATCGCCTTACAGAACGAGCGTGGCCAGCGAATCAATCTGTTATTGCTATCAATGTGGTTTAGTTTTGAACATAAAGATATTCGCCCACACCTTAACGCCCTCATCGACGCCAGCCAGGCATGGCATCAACACATTGTGGCGCCTTTGCGCACGGCCAGGCAAATGCTGCCTCAGGCACTGCCCGAACCCTACCACCAACTGAAACAGCACATTCAAGCCTGTGAACTGCAAGCGGAACAAGTTGAGCAGGCCATTTTATATCAACATGCTTTGCACTGCGAAACCGCTCAAACCGCTAAGCAGCAGCCTGATTATGATTGTCTGGATTGGCTGATTATCAACCTAAGTGCTAGCGAGCTGGCACAAACCGATCTATTCTTACTGATACAAAATTGCTTACCCAGTTATCCTGCCGCGCGCATTCAGGCTCGCCTGGATAAACATTCACAAGCATAAGCGCGGATTAGTCCGATTATTATATAGATGACTTAAACCTGCATACTCCTCGGTACCCAAAGAACAGGCGGCTCGCTATGAAATGGATCTATCGTTTTTTTACCTTTGCTATTCTGGCGGCCGCCCTGATCGGCCCGTTTTTCATTAATAAACCCGATGGCGAGCCTATTATGAGCTTTCCGACCACCGATTCCTTAAACCCTGCAAAACTTCTTTCGGGGGATGACAAGACCACGCCATCATCGAACACTACCTCCTTTGGTTCGGGCACAACCGTCTATAAATGGCAGGATGCACAGGGCCAATGGCATTACGGTGACCAGCCTCCCGAAAATAATCCGAGTGTTTCTACCTTGCAGGTGGATTCAAATACAAATATTATCCAGAGCCTGAAAGTTGAACCCGAAATTGAGGAAGAGCCAGAGGTTGTTGCTGTTAGCCCCAAGCAAAAACTACCCGAACGATTGACTGACGGCGAACTGACATTCGAAAATGCCATGAATGCCATGCAGGATGCGAAACTGGTGAGGGAGATGATGGAGTCCCGAAATGAACAGCTTAAGGCCATTGCCGGCGATAAATAAGCCCGGCATGCCCCGACACGCTGAATGCAGGCAAGTTCGACCTATTTTTTCATGTCTCGCGAAGGAGTGGGGCATCATCCACTTAAGCAAATAGATCTCATGTATAAAGTTAAGGAAATGTTCTACAGCCTTCAAGGCGAAGGAGCCCGTTCGGGGCGCGCTGCGGTGTTCTGCCGCTTCAGTAAGTGTAATCTGTGGAATGGCCGTGAAGACAGCAGGTCAAGCGCTGTTTGTCAGTTCTGCGATACCGACATCACAGGCACAGATGGACAAAATGGCGGGGAATTCCCCTCAGCAGCATTATTGGCTGATGCCATCGAAGCCATGTGGCAACAAAATCAGGCCGTGCCACAGATTCATCCGATCAAACAGTTCAAGGTGATCCCCTATGTTATTTTTACCGGAGGAGAACCCTTGTTACAATTGAATGCCGAACTGATCGCGGAAATGCATCTTCGCGACTTTGAAATCGCCATAGAAAGCAATGGCACGCTCCCCCTCCCGGAAGGCATTGATTGGGTTACACTGAGTCCAAAAGCGGATGCGCCGATAGTATTTGATCACTGCGATGAATTAAAACTGGTGTTTCCTCAAGAACTGGCTCCGCCTGAGCACTTCGAACACTTCCCCGCCGAACATTTTTTCTTGTCACCCATGGCTGATCCGAGCATTCCCAAAGGCCGGGATAACACCAAACGCGAGAATACTCGCTTGGCATTAGACTACTGCCTGCGCCATCCGCAATGGCGCCTGAGCCTGCAAATGCATAAAATGCTCGGCATCGATTAAGTCTAAAGATTGTCAGCCACGGTCACTTAGGATAACGTTAACCCAAGCCGTGAGAAGACACACCAACACTTCTCGCCTTTTTTCGCCAGCACTCAAAGGACGACATGATGCGTATATCAGGCTTTATTCTCTTTTGTGCCATTCTGACCGGGCTGACCGGCTGCTCGACCCGGGACATTAATACAGCCTTATCCGGTGCGACGGCGCAACGACTGGTCGCGCATAGTATCGACGATCTGATTAGCGGGCTGGCGGATGAAAAATTGGAAGCGCTGCGTAACCAGAAGGTATTTATCAATAGTTACTTTCTGATCGAACAGCCCATGAAACACTATGCCGACAAACGCTTAGCCGTAGAACTCAGCCGTCGTTTCGGGGCAAACATCGTCAATGACCAGGCATCTTCCGAACAAGTAATCACCGTATTTTACACCGCACTGGCAACTGATTTTGATAACTTCGGTATCAGCATTCCTTTTGGCTACATTCCCGGCATCGACGACTCTACTTCCCTGAATATTATTACGCTTGAGAAATTCCACGGTATCGCAGAAATGTATTACTACCTTGGCCCAACCGGGACGGAGAACCGCAGCAAAGTGATCCAGGCCAGAGTCAAAACCGATGCACTGGGACTCCCGTTTATCACCATCCCATTAAGCAATATAGACAGACATAAAGATAGCTTGCTCTGATTCTTGAAACTCAAGATGAAATGAGATCAGTAAAAAATGGAGATCACGGATGCACACGCCGGCCTTTCAGACCTTTTTGAATCAGCATAAATTGCCTGAAACTTACCTTGATCAAGCCCGTCAGCATTTTCAGGCAGTCGTTGAGGATTGTCTCGCCCGTTTACAGCACAAACGCCCGCTAGTGCTAGGCATCAATGGTTGCCAGGGCTCCGGAAAAAGCACCTTGGCAGCCTATCTTGAAACTTTATTCACGACAGAGCACGACCTGAACGTTGTGAACATTTCCATCGATGATTTCTATCTGAGTAAAGCTGCCAGAGCCGAAAAAGCGAAAAACATACATCCTTTACTGGCGACCCGAGGCGTCCCTGGCACCCATGACACCCAGCTGGCGCTGCAAACACTGCAAACACTACTTGATGGCAAGCCCTGTAAAATTTCCCGCTTTAATAAAGCCTGCGATGATTTATACCCGGAGGATCAATGGGACACTGCACCCGCAAAGGCAGATCTGATAATTCTTGAAGGTTGGTTTCTGGGTGCGCTCCCGCAAGAAGAGGCTGATCTGTTGACCCCCATCAATTCACTGGAAAAAAACCAAGATGCAGACGGGCAATGGCGCTACTATGTTAACGCACAACTCAAGGCGGACTACCAAATACTGTTTAGTAAGGTGGATAGTCTTGTCATGCTCAAAGCGCCCTCCTTTGATAGTGTTTTTAACTGGCGGCTTGAGCAGGAAAACAAACTGGCAAAGAACTTGCAGAGTTCAATGAAAACAGCAGCGCCCGGGGTGGAATCGACTTCAGGCATTATGAACACCGCTGAGATTGCGCACTTTATACATTTTTTTCAGCGTATTACTGAGCATGCTCTGGCTGAAATGCCTGGCCGGGCGGATCACTGCTATTATTTGAATTCACAACGGCAGATTATTCATGAACAACATCAAGATTCGCCCTAAACATTGGGAGACCCTGATCTTCACCGATCTGGATGGCAGCTTGCTGGACCACTTTGATTATCAGGTGGCGCCAGCGGATAGCTTGATGAAAACCCTTGAAACCATGCATATTCCTGTAATTTTCTGCACCAGTAAAACCTTCAGTGAAGTTCTTCAATTACGCACGCAACTGGCAAACAGGCATCCGTTTATTGTAGAAAACGGGGCCGCTATTTATTTACCGGCAGATTATTTTGATCAGCCCCCTGCGGGCTTCCTCAAGAGCCATCATCCGGATTATCTGGTACACGCCTTTTGTGAAGACAGAGCCCACTGGATAGCGCAACTTGAACAGATTAAAGCAGACTTTCCAGATCAGTTTATCAGTTTCACTGAGTTGGGCACGAAAGGGATCATGAAAGCCACCGGCTTGCCTGAAGAACGTGCACAACTGGCAAACCAGCGGCAATTTAGCGAGCCGGTAAAATGGCTCGGAAGCGATGCCCAGAAAAAGACCTTTATAGAAAGCATGAACCAATTTGGTGCAAATATAGAACAAGGTGGTCGCTTTTTGCATGTCATTGGTCGCTGCAGCAAGGGCCGCGCTTTGCATTACCTTTATAACCAATACCAGGCACTACAATCTATTGCCATTACCACTATCGCCATCGGTGACAGCCATAACGATATCGCCATGCTGGAAGCAGCCGATATCGCCTTGTTAATCCGCTCACCCGTGCACCCTTTTCCAACCATAAGAGACCTTCCTACCCTATTTAAAAGCCAGCATTATGGCCCGCATGGCTGGGTCGAAGGTCTGCAAAAAATCCTGAATCTCGATCAGGATAATAATCAAAAATAATGACTATCGTGACAGGAGACATGCATGGCAGATTTTTATCAAAACGGCAGGATAACGACTCTACATAATTTATCCCGCCGCTCAATTGCCGAACTTGAAGCAGAGCTTGTGCGCCACGCCAAGAAACGCCCTTTAGGCCTGATTCTGCCCTCTTTATTTTCAGAGCTGGAAGGCCCCGCTTTGGCAAATATCGTTAAGGAACTGAAACACGTTCCTTATCTGAATGAGATCGTGATCGGGCTGGATCGCGCGGATGAAGACCAATATCGTCACGCGCTCGAATTTTTCTCTGAGCTGCCTCAGCATCATCGTGTTCTATGGAATGATGGCCCGGCATTACAAGCCCTCGATAAAGAATTGCAGGCCATGGAACTGGCACCCAAGGAACTGGGGAAGGGTCGAAACGTCTGGTACTGCATGGGCTATATACTGGCCTCCGGACGCGCCGAATCGATCGCCTTACATGATTGCGATATTCTCACTTATGATCGGGAATTGCTCGCCAGGCTGATCTATCCGGTGGCTCATCCACAATTCAATTATATGTTCTGCAAAGGCTATTACAGCCGTGTGGCCGATGGCAAAATCAACGGTCGTGTCTGCCGTCTGCTGGTCACCCCTTTGATACGCGCCCTGAAAAAAATCTATGGCGATATGGACTACCTGAATTATATGGATAGTTTCCGCTATGCGCTGGCGGGCGAATTTTCCTTCCGGAAAGATGTGTTAAGTGATATTCGCATCCCTAGTGACTGGGGGCTGGAAATCGGTGTACTTTCTGAAATGTTCCGCAATTGCTCCACTAACCGCTTATGTCAGGTGGATATTGCCGATGCCTACGATCATAAGCATCAGGATTTATCGTTGGGGAATGATCAGGGCGGCTTATCTAAAATGTCGATCGATATTGCTAAAGCCCTGTTCCGCAAGCTGGCCACACAAGGGAAAACCTTTAACAGCGAAACCTTCCGCTCCATCAAGGCCACCTATTTTCGTATCGCGCTGGATTTAATCGAAACCTATCATAATGATGCCATCATGAATGGCTTAAGCCTGGATATTCATAAAGAGGAACAAGCCGTTGAAATGTTTGCCCAGAATATCATCACGGCTGGCGAAACCTTCCTTGAGAACCCGATGGAAACCCCTTTTATACCGAGCTGGAACCGGGTCATCAGCGCTATTCCGGATATTATGGAGCGTTTAATGGATGCGGTAGAACAGGATAACAAACGTTATGCTTGAGTTGACCGCCCTGCACTCGCTACGCCTGCCAACTTTTTAAAGGAGATCCGTCATGAATTCTGTGCTGGAACAGCTCACCCATCGCCTTGAAGATCACCTTCAGGTCATTTATGAAGGCGTCCCGCTGAGCCTGAGTTATCCAGCGCTTGCTCAGCGATTAATCGAGGACATGCAGCTCGAAGAGTGTGCGCACAGCCCAGAACAATTCAGCAATCACTGGTCTGAAAAAGATGCCATTATGATTACCTATGGCGATAGCCTGCTCAACGACGACGAGAAACCCTTACATACGCTGGAACGCTTTTTAGATGAATATAGTGATGGTGCCCTGAACAGTGTTCATATCCTACCCTTCTTTCCATACAGTTCAGATGATGGTTTTTCGGTCATGGACTTCACCTCCGTCAATGAAGCGTTGGGAGATTGGCAGGATATTGAAGCGATCGCCGGTAAATATCGTCTAATGGCCGATCTGGTGATTAACCATTGTTCTGCCAAAGGGCAATGGTTCCAGAACTTTATTCATCAAATCGACCCGGGTAAGGACTATTTCTTTACTGCGTCTCCTGATGACGATTTGAGTCAGGTTGTCAGGCCCCGTACCAACCCTCTGCTACAGGAAGTAGAGACCGCAAACGGCACTAAATATGTCTGGTGCACCTTCAGTTTTGACCAGGTTGATCTGGATTTCCGAAACCCGGAGGTTTTATCGCAATTTGTCCGAATTATTCGCCTCTATCTGGATAAAGGCGTGCGCATTTTTCGCCTGGATGCCATTGCATTTTTATGGAAAGTCGCTGGCACCCGAAGCCTGAACTTGCATCAAACGCATGAAGTTGTGCGGCTGTTACGAACCTTGATAGAACATGCGCAGCCTGATGCGGTAATCATTACGGAAACCAACATACCGAATCGCGAAAATCTAGAATATTTCGGAAATAATAATGAAGCACACTGGATTTATAATTTTTCCTTACCTCCGCTATTGGTACACGCATTAATCACTGGCAATAATTTTTATTTCAAGCAATGGCTAATGGCCATGCCACCCGCCCAAAACGGCACGACCTATTTTAATTTTATCGCCTCTCATGATGGTATCGGGCTTCGCCCCATAGAAGAGTTGTTGACACCCGAAGAAGAACAACAACTGATTGAGACCATGCAGAATTTTGGCGGCCGTATTTCCTGGCGCGCCCTGGAGTGCGGTGAACGCAAACCTTATGAAATCAACATCGCCTTATACGATGCCTTAAAAGGCACAGTAAACGGAGAGGATCAATGGCAACTGGAGCGCTTTATCTGTGCCCATGCCATTATGTTTGCCCTCGAAGGTGTACCCGCCATCTATATTCATAGCTTGCTGGCCACAGGCAATGACTATCATAAAATGGAGCATCGCGGGCATAACAGAGCAATTAACCGTCACCAGTGGCGCTATCCTGATCTGGAAACCGCACTAGCGGATGCACATAGCCACCACGCTCAGGTTTTTTATCAACTGAAAAAACTGTTACGAATCCGCCAGGCCCAACCGGCATTTCATCCGAATGCCACCCAATTCGCTCAGCATCTGGGCGAAGGCTATATTGCTTTTCTGCGCCAGAGCATTGATCAGCAACAGCATCTGCTCTGTGTTAACAACATTTTGCCCGAAGCGCAGACACTTCTGCTCTCCAGTTTAAATCTTAAGCAGGGTGAAACATGGCATGAATTGATTTCAGACAGCCCGATAAATATGGATGAGCACAGTCTGACACTGGCACCCTATGAGACCCTTTGGCTTACCAATGAAATCCATTGAGATGACAGATACTGGAAGAGACTTGATGCGAAAATCTCCGTAAACTCTACCTGGTGCGCTTTTCAGCCCTGCCCAAGTCTGTTAAATTTCTTTTAGCTCAAATTCGGCTAAAAATACGTCATTTCCTCTGGATTTGCCCCAAAACAATAAAAGGGAACATAGAATGTTAAGAAAATTTTCCATACTACTCATTAGTATGTCGCTCATCGCGTTACTGACAGCCTGCAGCCAACCCTCTCAAGAAGCCGCAACACAAACCCAACCCGCTAAAACCTATCGATTAAAACTTGCGGAAACCTGGGGCCCGAATTTTCCAATCTTCGGTGACACATCTCAAAACCTGGCCGCTATGGTAGAAAAAATGTCTGGCGGGCGTTTGACCATTGAAATTGACTCAGCCAACAAACATAAAGCTCCCTTCGGCATTTTTGATATGGTGAAGTCAGGCCAATACGACATGGGGCACTCTGCTTCGTATTACTGGAAAGGAAAAATTCCCGCTACGATGTATTTCACGACCATGCCTTTCGGCATGATCGCCTCTGAGCAGTTTGCCTGGTTTTATTACGGTGGCGGCATGGATTTGATGCAGGAGCTGTATGCACCGCATAACCTGCTTTCCTTTCCTGGCGGCAACACCGGCAATCAGATGGCGGGCTGGTTTCAGAAAGAGATCAACAGCGTTGCTGACCTGCAAGGCCTGAAAATCAGGATTCCGGGTTTTGCCGGAGAAGTACTGGCTCAACTGGGCGCAGCACCAACCAACATACCTCCCGGTGAGCTTTATACCGCGCTTGAACGCGGCACGATCGATGCCGTTGAATGGGTTGGGCCATCCTTAGACTTGCGCATGGGTTTTCATAAAATAGCCCCCTATTACTATACTGGCTGGAATGAACCCGCCGCAGAATTACAATTTTTAGTAAACAAGAAAACCTTTGAGTCTTTGCCTGCCGATTTACAAGAAATACTGAGAGTTGCCATGCAAGCCGCTGCCTATGATATGTATGCGCATTCAACCCATGCCAGTGCCGAAAACTGGAGCAGTATGCTCACTGAATTTCCTGCGATTCAGGTACGCACCTTTCCACAGGATGTCATGGAAGCACTGAAGACTGCCAATGTAAAATTACTGGAAGAAAGCGCAGCTGCTGACCCCTTTGCAGCAAAAGTGCTCGCTTCGCAGAAGGCCTATCTTGCAAAGGTTCGTCAATGGACAAGCATGTCTGACCTGGCGTATCTGACCAGTACCGGCGCCCCCACTGAGGCCGCAAAATAAGCGGAATTGCGCATGACGACCTTACTCTTGAAACTGGATGCCAGCTTTAACTTCCTTGCCCGCATTTGCGGTGCACTGGCAGCGATAGCAACTCTCCTGCTGGTGCTGAATGTGTTTTATGATGTTGTCATGCGCTATGCGTTTAACGAGGTATCCATCGCACTGCAAGAGCTGGAATGGCACCTGTTTTCAGTTGCCTTTCTGCTGGGCATTCCTTACGCACTACTGGAAAATAGCCATGTGCGGGTTGATATCCTCTATGAACGCTGGAGCGCCAAAACTCAGGCCTGGGTTAATCTTTTTGGCACCTTGTTCTTTATCTTGCCATTTATCATTCTGGTGAGCTATTACGGTTTTAATTTTGCAATGGATGCATTCAATATGGGTGAAGGTAGCGGCGACCCGGGAGGCTTACCGCACCGCTGGCTGATCAAAAGCATGATTCCCGTCTCTTTTGTATTAATCGGCTTGGCCAGCCTCGGCCTGATCACTCGCTCTCTTCTGTGCTTAATGAACATTCGCGTAGAACCTCAACACAACAGTAGTCATTTGGTATGACCCCAGACACTTCACATTCAGGAAAGTCATCATGCTCGGTATAATTATGTTTGTCGTTGCCTTGCTTATGTTATTGCTTGGCTTTCCGGTAGCATTTACCTTTGCCGGCGTGGCATTGATTTTTGGAGTGCTTGCAGAAGGATTTGAACTCTTCGCGTTCATGCCTTATCGCATTCAAAGCGTCATGGAAAATACCATTTTGATGGCCATCCCCTTATTTATCTTTATGGGGGTGGTGCTGCAGAAAACCCGCTTAGCAGAACAGCTGCTGGTTGCCATGGCGAAATTATTCGGGCGTGTAAATGGGGGTATCGCCATCAGTACGATACTGGTGGGCGCTTTATTAGCCGCATCAACCGGTGTGGTCGGTGCCAGCGTGGTAGCCATGGGCCTTATCTCTCTACCCAGCATGCTTAATCATCATTACGATAAAGCGTTGAGTTGCGGAACCATTTGCGCCTCCGGCACACTGGGACAAATCATTCCCCCCTCCATCATACTCATCATTCTTGGGGATGTACTGGGGCTTCCGGTAGGCGAATTATTTCAGGCCGCCCTCGCACCCGGTGTACTGCTGATTGCCTTGTATATCGGCTATATTTTATTCATCACGTCACGCCATCCCGAACGTGCACCTGCTTTGCCGCCGTCCGGGGAATCTGCCGTAATTCAATTCAAACAGGCACTGATCGCCATTGCACCACCTTTGGCCTTAATGCTGGTCGTACTCGGTTCTATTTTTTCAGGTATTGCCACCCCGACAGAAAGTTCCGCTCTGGGAGGCATTGGTGCACTTATTCTGGCCTTGAGTTATCGTCAGTTCTCTCTTGCCATGCTGTGGGACAGCGCGCGCGAAACCGTTAAGGTTACAGCCATGGTATTTGCCATTCTGATCGGTGCCACTGCGTTTTCAATGACCTTCAGCTACTCCGGTGGTGAACACATCCTGGAACAATGGCTGTTAAACCTGCCAGGTGAAAAGTGGGGCTTTTTAGTCCTCTCAATGTTAGTGATACTGGTACTGGGATTTTTTATCGATTTTGTAGAAATCTCA
>JBFHPN010000015.1:0-12725 GCA_041592735.1 Oleiphilaceae bacterium
GCGGTAGACCAGAAATCCGGTAAGTATTATAAGGCGTTTCTTCTCGAAGATGCTGCGCCGTAATATTGCCCTGATAACGCTCACCAAGCCCATAAATCACCGTAGGGTCAGTTTGTAGCCTCATTTGTTGCTGCAGCCTGCGAATGAATACACCTGCAATTTCAGGACGCTCTTCGGGCACGCCCGTTTCCTTCTCGATGATAGACGCGAGGATTAAAGCTTCATAAGGCGTATTTAAGGGTAAATCTGTCTGGCGACCCTGCCATTCCTCTTCGAGCACGAGTTTAAGTTTGGCATGAGCCCTGAGTAAGATGTCCACATCGGTATCACCTTTATGAAAGGCATAGGTATCCGGATAGATCTGACCTTCCAATAACACATCCTCTGCCAGGCCCATTTGTTCGGCGATTTGTTGTGAGTTCATGTCGGGCAGTAATTGCTTTAGTTTTTCTTCTTTGGCAAGTACTGACAGCGCATCACTAAAGCGTGAGCCTTCAATAAACTGCAAGCTGTAACTAATTTGGTTATTACTGGACAGGTACGTAATCAGACCGGGTACGGTAAGCGGCGCAAGCAGCTTAAACTCGCCTGCCTGGATTTTGCTGGCAACGGCACCCTGGCCAAACCATTCCTGTTCTTTGACAAAAACTCTGGCGGGCCACATCGATTTCAGCACACCTTCCTGATGCAAGCGGCTCAACACGTTATGAAGGCTTTCACCTTTGGTAATTTCAATTTGCAGCCCTTGTTCGGGCAATGATAACGGTTTATTCAGTGCACCCTGATAGAACAGGTAACCACCCAAAAAAATCGCAGCTAGTACTAGTAAGATACTTAAGGATATACGGATATAAAACACGCAAAACAGACCCTTGTTGGAAACCGCGACTCAGAATATGTATTGTTCAGTTAAATATTGCTGAAGGGTTTTACATTGTGGCTGAAGCTTAAAGTGTATTTCACGGCCATCAATGCAGTTAAGCGTCTTAACCGGCCAGAGACCAAAGACACTATTTATCATTGCGAGACCATCGCAATGCTCTAATTCATTAAAAGGAATGACTTTCTCTTCAAGAAACAGCTTTTTTTCTGCCAGCTCAGGCGCAGAGTCAAGCAAGGCATTTCGCAATACACCTTGTACGCCACTCCCATCCAGTCTGGGTGTAGATATTTTACCCTTGCTGAACACCAGCAGGTTACTTTTTGTACCTTCTATGACATTGCCCTCGTAATCGAGTAACAAGCCTTCCTCTTCATCCAGAAGTTCCTGTGAAGCCAAAACCTGATCCAGGCGATTTAAATGTTTGATACCTGCAAGTTGAGGCTGATAGCCCAGTCGATATTCACAGGTCTTCAGTACAATTCCCTGCTGGTAATAGCTATCAGGGTAGTCTGGCTGATCAAATACCTGAATGATAAATTGACACTTTGGATCAATCGGAGGAACGTAGCCACGCCCACCTACTCCACGGGTCACCATGACCTTAATAACCGAACGCTCAAGACAGGCATTTGTCTTAATCTCATCGAGGGCTCGATTCAAGTATTTAAGGAATTCACGCTTCAAGGTGTCTCGACGCCCCAACCCCAGCACGTCTACCCCTTTAAGAAAACGCTCTAAATGCTTAGCCAGAAGCGGTATTTGCCCCTGAGCAACACGCATGGTTTCAAATAAGCCGTCCCCATAGGCCAAGCCTCTGTCTGATATGCTAATCGCAGAGGTCTCAACACCGTTGACATGAGTTATATGGGCAGGTCTTTTCAAAACTTACCTTCTTATTATTGTGCTGTTAGTTTTTAATCGCGAATAGTTCGGAATATCAAGGTGCCGTTAGTGCCACCAAAACCGAATGAATTCGAGAGAACGGTATTCAGTTTGGCCTTTCGTGCATGATGCGCAACAAAATCCAGATCACAGCCCTCTTCAGGATTATCCAGATTAATCGTCGGCGGGGCAATCTGATCCGTCAGCGCTTTAATCGAAAATATTGCTTCAACCGCACCGGCAGCGCCTAATAAATGACCGGTCATAGACTTGGTTGAGCTGACCAGCAACTGGCTGGCATGCTCAGCAAAGAGATCTTTTATCGCCTTGCATTCAGCCACATCACCTAAGGGCGTCGAGGTGCCATGCGCATTTATATAATCAATTTCAGAATAATGTATGCCTGCATCTTTCAGGGCATTTTCCATAGAGCGCCTGGCACCGGAACCATCTTCGACCGGTGAGGTAATATGGAATGCATCATCGCTCATACCGAAACCAATAAGTTCGGCATAAATGCTTGCTCCTCTGGCTTTGGCATGTTCATATTCTTCGAGAACCAGTGCGCCCGCACCATCTGATAGTACAAAGCCATCACGTGCCTTGTCCCAGGGTCGGCTGGCTTTTTCAGGCGCGTCATTGGCCGTGGAGAGCGCCTTAGCATTCATAAAGCCAGCAATGGCAACGGGTGTGGTCGCCATTTCTGCGCCCCCCGCAATCATCACATCTGCATCACCATAGGCGATAGTGCGTGCGGCATAGCCAATGTTATGGGTTCCCGTTGTGCAGGCGGTGACCAAGGCAATATTCGGGCCTTTAAAACCGTAACGTATTGCCACATTCCCCGCAATCATATTGATAATGGAGCTTGGCACAAAAAAAGGTGAGACCCGGCGAGGGCCGGAATTAACAAAGGTGTCCCTGACATTTTCGATCGTTTCAATGCCGCCTATCCCGGAACCAAAAGCGACACCTACATTTAATTTCTCAGCATCTGAGAGCGCTTCAAGGCCCGCGTCCTGTATGGCTTGAATCGCTGACACAATGCCATATTGCATAAATGCATCCATGCGGCGTGCATCTTTATTATCTATATAGTCATCCAGATTCAGGCCAGATATTTGTCCACCGATTTTGACACCGAAATTTTCTGTATCGAAACGGGTAATCGTTGAAATGCCGCTTTTGCCAGCAATCAATCCCTGCCATGTTTGTTCGACAGTATTCCCCAATGGAGAAAGCATTCCTAAACCTGTAACGACAACGCGTCTCTTAGACATATCCTGCCTCTAACAATAGTAATCCTGTGTACTGTAGACTGCTTAAGCTGAACTGTTTACTCACGACCTGAGTTTGATGCCGCTTTCAAAAAAAAACCGTCCCGATTGTCATATCAAAGGACGGTTTTCTAATATTCATTAGAACTTATTGATTTGCAATAATAAAATCAATTGCTTCCTGAACTGTAGAAAGCTTTTCGGCTTCTTCGTCGGGAATTTCGGTTTCGAATTCTTCTTCAAGGGCCATTACCAATTCAACGGTATCAAGAGAATCTGCGCCCAAATCTTCTACGAAAGATGACGTATTCTGAACTTCTGATTCTTTAACGCCTAATTGTTCACAAACGATTTTCTTAACACGTTCTTCTACAGTACTCATAATTTCCTCTCAATTTAATAGAACAAGCTAGCTTGTATTCTACACTGAAAATATTTCAACAAAAAAACATCTTTAGGCAAGCATCGCTCGCTTATGGCGGAGTAGTCTAGTGCAATCGGAATCTTTAGACAAGCAAGATTACCCCGCAATTCCGGCCAAGACAAATCTGTATCTCGGCCACAACATGTTCTTCCCATTCAACCCATATGCATGCCACCATTCACTTGAATGGTTTGGCCTGTGATATAACTAGCCTGCGAGGATGCCAAAAAGGCAACAACAGACGCAACCTCATCTGGCTGGCCGAGACGCTGCATTGGAATAGTAGCTAACATGGCCGCTTTCACAGAATCGGGTAATTCATCTGTCATATTGGTTTCAATAAAGCCCGGTGCAACACAATTCACTGTAATACCCCGCCCGCTGATCTCCTTGGCCAGGGAGCGACTAAAACCCTCAATACCGGCTTTTGCAGCACAATAGTTTGCCTGCCCGGCATTTCCCATTTGCGCCACTACGGAGCTGACATTAATGATTCGCCCCCAGCGTTCTTTCGTCATCCCCTTAAGCACGGCTTTAGACACACGGTAAATGGAACTTAAATTGGTATTGATAACCGCATCCCAGTCATCTTCTTTCATACGCAGCAGCAAGCCATCACGGGTGATACCAGCATTATTGACGAGCACCAGCGGTGGGCCATAAGCCTGAGTAACTTGTTTAATACCTTCTGCTACCGATTCAGGATCGGAGACATCCATTTGTATACCATCTCCATCCAAACCCCATTTTGAGAAATAATGCGAGATAGACGATGCGCCATCTTCGGTGGTCGCAGTGCCGATAACGGTATAGGTCTCATCCATAGCCAATGCTTTCGCAATGGCCTGTCCGATACCTCGGGTAGCCCCCGTTACCAGGGCGACTTTTTTTTCATGTATCATGTGTTGGCTCTTAATTTATTCAATCATCGAGTAGGTTAAGGTTTTACTATATCGCTGAAATCACTATTTATGTTTAACGGCAACCAGCTAATGACCACCATAATGCTAATCCCTCATCAATGCTTCGATGAGACCCCTTGTATTAACTTGTCAGAGATTCCAGTGCTGATTTCATTGATGCCAGATCATCGATATTCATAGATGTGACCGATTTATTTATGCGTTTATTAAGACCGGAGAGAACTTTTCCGGGTCCACACTCTATAAATATAGACGCTCCCTGATCAACTAGCCCGCTAATTGATTGAGACCACAATACCGGACTATAAAGGTGTGTCAGTAAATTAGCTTTAAGCTCACTGACATCACTTGAGATTCTGGCATTCACATTTTGCATAATCGGTATATCTGGCGCGTTAAAGACCAACTTCGCCATTTCTGCTGCCAGTGCTTCACTCGCCGGCTTTAAAAGGTCGCAATGACAAGGCACGCTAACCGGAAGTTTTGCCGCTCTCTTGGCACCTTTTTCCTTGGCCACCAGGATGGCGCGTTCCAGTGCATCAGTCGCACCTGAAATGACGACCTGACCCGGTGAATTATAATTTGCAGGCGCAACAATTTGCCCTTGGGCAGCTTCCTCACAAGCCTGCGCCACAAGCTCATCTTCCAAGCCAAGCAAGGCAGCCATGCCGCCCTCACCCTCAGGTACTGCACCCTGCATCAGCTGCCCACGAATATGCACTAATCGGACTGCGTCTTGCAGCGTCAGCACACCGCTGGCAACCAAAGCCGTATATTCCCCTAAACTATGACCGCAAACGAAGTCTGGCAATCTGTCAGTATGCTCTTTCCAGACTTCCCACATAGCCAGGCTGGCAGTTAACACAATGGGCTGGGTAATCGCCGTTTGATTTATCAAAGACTCAGGGCCATTAGCCGCAATCGCCAGTAAATCCTGATTGATTGCTTCAGAGGCTGTTTCAAATACTTGTCGAGCCAATTCAGATTCAAGCAATAATTGCGACATCATTCCTATTGCCTGTGAACCTTGCCCGGGAAACATGAATACCGTTTTCATTAAATCTGCACCTTAGTGTGTTCTCAATTTAGCGTGGAAAAACATGATTGATTATTCAGAATAGAATGGATTCCAGTTGCTGGTTAATTAGTTCCGGTAAATTAGCTTCAGCTTCCTGGGCTGCAAGATCAATCGCATGCTCGAACGATTGCCTAGTTGCATGCCCGTGACTTTTTACCAGAACCCCCTGTAAACCCAGAAAAATAGCACCATTATGGGTGTCCGGATCAAGCTGCTTCAGATGTTTCTTCAGTAACGGCAAAAGAGCCAGTCCGATTAATTTGCGATACCAGTTTGCGGTAAAAAAATCTTTGATCTCTTTAATTAAAACCGTGGCAGCACCTTCGGCACTTTTAAGCGCGACATTACCGACAAAGCCATCACACACAATGACATCTGCCTTGGCTCTGAATATATCGCCGCCTTCAGCAAATCCGACATAATTCACAAAGCTGTTCGCTTCGATCAAAGAAGCTGCCAGCCGCACTTGTTCATTCCCCTTGATGCTTTCCCCACCCACATTCAATAAGGCTACTTTCGGTAGCTCTATACCTTTTATTATTTTTGCTAAGAGCTGCCCCATAATAGCAAATTGCAAGAGATGTTCTGCTGAGCTATCTACATTTGCGCCCAGATCAAGTACAAAGGTACCCCCACCTTTTGACGGAAACATTTTGGTAATAGCCGGGCGATCTATTCCCGGATAGGTGCCCAAAATGGCTTTTCCTAAAATCATTAATGCTCCGGTATTACCTGCGCTAACACAGGCATGCGCTTTACCCTGCTTCACTAATTCCAGAGCAATAGCCATAGAAGAATCGCGCTTCTGACGAAATGCCTGTGATGGCCGCTCATCCATTTCTACAACAGAACTGGCGTGCGCAATAGTGATCCTCCGAGCCAGCTTTTGTACTAAAGACGATTGATAATCTTTGCTGCTTACCGGCACACATTGAGCATCATCAACTTTTAAGTTGCGAAGACTTTTACTAAAGGATTGCTGCTGTTTACGGAGAGGCGCTTGAGAGTGTTTCTCAATTTTTTGAAATGCCAGATGCAACAAAGCCTCCAGCTTAGTTTGGTCGCCGACCAAAATAATATTGAAGGCTTTGTTTTCGGCTGACTGCTCAGATTCAGTTCCACTGAACAGGCCAGCCTGATAGAGATGTTTTTGAAGATACGATAAGGCTGCAGGAACGACGACCTCAGGACCATCGTCGCCACTCATTGCATCAATTGCAATGGTGATTCCTTCAGACATTTTTAGTCTTCAGCTGTCTCGATGACTTTTTTACCACGGTAAAAACCGTCAGGAGAAACATGGTGACGCAAATGCTTTTCACCTGTTGTTGAATCAACAGACAAAGTTGCCGCAGTCAAAGCGTCATGTGAGCGACGCATACCACGTCTTGAACGAGTTTTTTTACTTTTTTGAACAGCCATCTTTGTTCTCCCAAAGGTATTTCAATTCAGTCAATTAATCTTGAAGCAGACTAATCTATTACTTTTTTAACTTTAAATCAGATAACACTTCGAATGGATTGGGCTTTTTCGGCTTTTCAATCTCGACTTCAAGTGTTTCCGCAGGTTGTGTTTGCTGGTAACCATCCACTTCACAGCTATCGTGATAGGCAAACATCGGTAAACTCAGGATTAACTCTTCCTCTACCAGATCCAGAACGACAAGCTTTTCGTCTTCGATCAGCAAGGGTTCATAGGTTCTGGGTAAGTTCTGAGCCTGTTCATCATTAAAAACAATGCCTAATGTGAACTCAGAACTGACTTCCTGCATTACCGGATTCAGACAACGCTGGCACACCAGGTTCAGCGTTGACTGTAATTTACCTTTCAGAATACGCAGACGTTGCGGATCCCTGTCGAACTCCAATTCCACTTTAACCTTGCCATGCGTATCAACCAGTAAATCGGTGAGCCTGGGCATTAAGTTTAGCGCAATTTCCCCCTCGAGAATCTTGTTCTGATCCGCGTATTTAAAGGGGTCTAGCGTTTTAGGAAGTGTATGGTCAGACATAAGCGCGCAATTCTAGTGACCTAGCTCAACGTTGTCAAAGAAAATATCCCGGTTTTGCTGCGGATAATCGGTTTTTTAAATGCAATCCACCCTATTAGCAAAAGCATTCTTAAGATAGCCGCAGATTAATATCTCAATTGCTTGAAAGCGGTTATTATACAGAGCCTGTCGAAGACAGGAAACCAGTCCAACAAATGCTATCTGAAATGTTAAGCCACCAATATGAATCCTGTTGACTCAATAGCCAGCCCCGAAATCGTTCTTGCCTCTTCCAGCCCTTACCGGAAGGCGCTCTTATCGAAAATACTTGGTGATTTTATTTGCTGTTCACCTGATATCGATGAAAGCGCCCACGCCAACGAATGCTTTAGCGAACTAGCTGCCAGGCTCTCTGCCGAAAAAACCTTAACATTAAGGCCACAGTTTCCGTCACACCTTATTATCGGCTCTGATCAGGTAGCCTGCCTTGAAATCAATGGCTCTTCGGTCCAATTAAAAAAACCGCTCACTAAAGAAAACGCCTTTAAACAACTCAAACTGTCACAGGGCCAATGTGTTAGCTTTCACACCGGTTTAAGCCTGCTGAACAGCAAAACGGGCAGACTTCAAACCTGTGTTGAAACCTATCAGACTCAATTTCGCTCACTTAGCGATCAGCAAATCTGGCGTTATATCGAGAAAGAGCCTGCACTGGATTGTGCGGGAGGCTTTAAAATGGAAGGCCTGGGTATCGCACTTTTTGAACATATTCGAGGCGATGATCCGAACACCTTGATCGGCCTGCCGCTGATCAGGCTGGTTAGCATGCTACAGACAGAAGGCTTAGACATTTTAAGCATCTAAGCCCTCCAAGCGTTTATCAGGCCTTACCAATCATACCTTTTATGGCATTGGGAAGATCGGCGGGCAACACAATAGACTTGCTGTTTTCAGAAGCTGCCAGCTCAGCCAGGGCATTTACGTATTTTTCACCCAGAAGGTAGACAACCGCCATATTTTTATCGCCCACGGATTCAGACACCATTTGAATCGCTTTCTGGCGCGCTTCTGCCAGCAGCAATTCCGCCATCGCATCTTGCTCTGCGGCCTCTTTGCGCCCTTGCGCTTCCAGAATTTGAGCCTGTTTCTGGCCGGTCGCTTCCAGAATCTGTGCTTCACGTGTACCCTCGGCTTTGGTGACCGTTGCACGACGGGCTCGCTCTGCGGAAGCTTGTTCTTCCATCGCTCTCTGCATGGTATCTGAAGGATTGATATCCTGAATTTCAACAGAACGCAAACTAATACCCCATTCTTCGATTTCCTGAGCAATCATATCGGTCAGTCGTGTTTTAATCTGATCACGCGAACCCAAAGCATTATCCAAATCCATTTCACCAATAATAGAGCGCAGCGTCGTTTGTACCTTTATTTGAATCGCCAGATTATAATCATCTACACCATAAACGGCTTTTTGCGGATCCACGATAGAGATATAGGCCACGGCACTGGTGATAATAATTGCGTTATCACGGGTAATGACCTCTTGGGAAGGTACATTCAATACGATTTGTTTGGTCGTCAGGCGATAGGCCACCTGATCAAAATAGGGCACAATTATATTCAAGCCCGGCTTCAAGGTTCGCTGATATTTCCCGAAACGTTGTACGACCCACTGATAACCTTGAGGCACTAATCGCACACCCTGCCCGACAGTGACCAGTAAGATCACAAAAATACCAATAGCTATATACAGACCTGCATTCATCGTTTTTATTCCTTTTTAATATCCGCTAATTTGAATTACTTGTTTCTTTTTTCCACAATTAAAACATTGTCGTGAACGTCTACTACTCTGGCCTGCTCGCCCGCTTCAAAAACAGCTTGACTGGTATAGGGCCACTCATCTTCACCTAAAAGAGGTACTGAAAAACGAATAGTCCCCGGTTTATGCTCAGATGCCGGCAATACGATCAAGCCCCATTCACCCTCGACTTCATTTCGGGTGGCCATATGCGCGCGGTGCTTTGGCTTGAAGACACGAAACCAGAAGGCGGTGAGCACGCCCGACACACCCGCCCAGATTAATACCTGAGCACTTCCGGATATATCGGGGTAAAGCCAAAGTAAGGTACCCACAAAAATAGCGCCCAGGCCAAACCACATGGCGGTAAATGAAGGAATAATCAATTCCAGCAATACCAGCAACATCCCCAAGATTACCCAATGCCAATATAGTAATTCCATACATCCTCTTTTATTCAAGCAATCACATGATCGCATTCAGCCATTCATTCATTAAACTGAAAGATAAGATTCTATGAGGCCAGCATAATGCAAGACATCTGCAGGCGGCCAGGCATGCCCAGCCTTATTCCGGAGTCTCATCCACCTGATCAATACAGCTTAACCCCCACCCGGCCCAAACAGGCTTGACGCTTTTCGGCAGGGTGACAACGCGGCCCAATTCTGCCCAGGCATAGTTGGGTGAATGGAAATCACTCCCCACGGAACCTGATAGCTCCATGCGTTGACACAAGTCACTCAACAACCCAACCTCTCCTTGTTTCTGGCCCGAAGTCACCACTTCTATTCCCTCACCGCCAGCTGCTTTAAAGCTTTGTAGCATGCTGCGTAATTTGGTTAAACTCATATCATATTTGCGAGGATGCGCGATGACCGCCGCCCCCCCGGCTGCTTTTATCCAAGCCGTAACCGTTTCAATATCCGGCCAGAAATTTTTTATATCGCCCGCTTTACCTGCACCCAGGTATTTTTTAAAGGCATCCCCCATCGAAGACACTAGCTGTTTTTCTACCAGCACCTCAGCAAAGTGGGGGCGACCGGGAATACCGGTATCACTTTTTGAGCACGCCTCTTCATAGATATCGGGCAAGCCTTTTTTCTGCAATTTGGATGCAATCTGTTCGGCTCGTGACATTCTCGCTCTGGTTTGCTTTTCTTCGACTTCCGACATCAGACCATCTGTCAGCGAAAAATTCAGCCCCAGTACATGAATCGTATAGTTTGACCAGACACAAGAAAGCTCAATACCTGTCACCATCTCCAAACCATGCTGTCGAGCCGCGCTAAATGCCGCCAATTGCCCGGCAACGGTATCATGATCTGTCAGTGCTAGTAGCTTTACACCTTTTTCAACGGCTCGATTAATAAGTGCTTCCGGAGACAGGCTGCCGTCTGAACAATGGCTGTGACAATGTAAGTCGATTTTAGAGTAGGTCCTCCACAATTTCTTTATTTAATTAATTTTTAGGTCTGGCAATTTTAAACCGGCGCCATTTAACCCTATAATCCCTGTTTACTGCAAAGCAATGTGCCATCTATAACTTATGCTGCCGTTAATCAGGTTATGCTAAGCATGTGACCACAGCGCTATTAATACCAATTACAACGATAACGACTATAAACAGCGATTAATACTATGCAAGATTCTCCCAAACAACCCGCAGAGCAGATTGGTGACACCTTGAATACCCATCTCGATGCCAAGCCGAAAACATCACAAAAACCTCAAACCAGCCATCTTTTGCTGGAGCTTTTCGTTTGCGTGATCGTTCCCACCCTGGTACTTAAATATTTAAGTGGAGATGACCGCCTGGGGCCGGTTTATGCGCTCATCTTTGGCCTGTCATTTCCGCTTGGCTTTGGCATACATCAGTTCATCAAAGCGAAAAAATTCGGTTTTATTCCCGCACTCGGATTTATCAGCATTCTATTAACCAGTGGCATAGGGCTTCTGGAACTCGATGCCAAGTATATTGCTATTAAAGAAGCCAGCATACCTTTGATTATTGCAATAGGTACAATAGTTTCTCTTAAAACACCCTACCCGCTGGTTAAGACATTCATTTATAACGACAAAATATTGCAAATTGATAAAGTCGATGAAGCCCTTGAGCAAACAGGAAACAAACAAGCCTTTGAACAAACGCTCACAAAAGCGACTTACATTTTATCCAGTTCGTTTTTTCTCTCGGCTTTTTTAAATTATGCTTTGGCCAAATACATTGTTGTCAGCCCCACAGGTACCGCTGAATTTAATGACGAGTTAGGCACCATGAATCTGCTCAGTTACCCCGTCATTACCATACCTTGTGTCATTGTCATGATCTACGCCATGTTTTATTTGTTTAAGCATATTAAACGCTTGACCGGCCTTGATTTTGAAGAATTAATCCACCACTAGCACCGGCTCACCACCCTTAATTGCCCCAAAAAGAAAGGAGCTCTACATGTTATACGCCATTATTGCAGAAGATGTTGAAAATAGTCTTGAGAAACGTAAAATCGCCCGCCCGGCTCACATAGAACGGCTTCAAACATTAAAAGCGCAAGGCAGGCTGCTGCTTTCCGGGCCACATCCAGCGATTGATACCGACGAACCCGGTGAAGCAGGGTTCACCGGTAGCCTAATTGTCGCTGAGTTCTCGTCTTTAGAGGAGGCAACACGCTGGGCCAGTGAAGACCCGTACGTAGCCGCCGGTATCTATGCAAATGTAAACGTTAAGCCATTTAAAAAAGTACTTCCTTAGCTCACTCCATTTAAAACAGACAAGGTAACAGACATTGAAAACACAAACATTTTTACGCTTTTTGGCCAGTATTCTGCTGATACTTGGAAGCAGCACATCATTTGCTGAAAGCATGTATATTGACGACACGCTTCTGGTTCCCCTGCGAAGTGGTGAAGGGCTAAGCTATCGAATTGTGCATAAAGGCGTGCCTAGCGGAACACGACTTCAGGTTTTAGGACATAACAAAGAAACCGGTTATTCAAAAGTACTCACCCCGACCGGCATTGAAGGCTACTTACCTACCCGTTATCTGGTCTCAGAGCCCATTGCCCGTGACAAACTGGACCAGGCCACCCGCGAACTGGCCGAATTCAAACAAGCACACGCAAAACTGAAAGAACAGTTTGATGCCCTCAATAACGAACATCAGGCACTCACCAAAAAATTCCGGGAAACCCAAGGCTTACTCGATGCAAACGTACAAGAGCTCAGCTATATCCGCTCTGTGTCGGCCGATGCTATGAGCCTGGATCAGCGAAACAGAGAACTGGGTGAAAACAACGAACAACTGAGAAGTCAGCTTGAGTTACTGCAAACTGACAACGACCGCTTAAAAGAAAAGACCGAAGCAAATATGATGCTCGTTGGTGGCGGCCTGGTGCTCTTCGGCGTATTTTTAACCTTGATTATTCCCATGCTAAAACCATCAAAGAAGAATGACAGCTGGGCTTGAGCA
>JBFHPN010000016.1:0-12633 GCA_041592735.1 Oleiphilaceae bacterium
GCGTTTGTGAGTTTGACAGCCACCATAACGCACTGGTATTTGATGCCCACTATCTAGATTTAGCAGTGGTAAGAAATGCGTCCGACCTGACAAGCTACTTACAGGATATCCCCCTGCAATGGTTTAAAAAACAGTCCTTTTATGGCCCCTGGACTGCGCAAGTGATGGGGCTGATGGCTCTTGAAAGTGACATAGAAAACGTCGCACGCCAGCTGAATATGACTTCAAGAACATTACGTCGAAAACTCACCCGGGAAGGAAGTAGTTTCCAACAGCTAAAAGACCATGCGCGCCGGGATCATGCCATTAATTTGTTTGAACAGCGCCAGCTCACCATTGCCGAGATTGCTTTAAAAGTCGGTTTTACCGAAGCGGCTACGTTTTCCAGGGCATTTAAACAGTGGACAGGGGTCTCTCCCAGCACCTACCGCCAACACAAATAAAAGTGAATCGTTTTAAGGCACCGGAGGGAATAAATTGTTTTTTACTGTTTTAAAGGGCTTTGACCCTTATTATATTAAAGGAACTCACATTAGTGAACGGTATTTCGTGTGCTGCTTCAATCTAAAGATAGTCGAGCATTCAATTTAAAACCAAAAAGGCTAATCTCATCTTTTTCCTGAATGACAGACAAGGTCATGGCGGCGAGGCGACTTTTCGTTTTTGTAACACGAGCCGAGAACAAAAGCTGGTAGTAAACTTCTGAGTTCTTTTCACCAAGCTTGTGTATATTGGTTAACGCAATCTGTTCTATGTCACCAAACAAGGCATATAAATTTGCAAGCTGCTTTGCCAGTCTGTCTGAACTAATCTTGACTTTGGCTTGCTGGTGAAATAGCTCATAGAGAGCATGGTCGTTTTGCTGGTTATACAAAGCAACGACCTTGTTTCCCCAGTTTTCTGCTTCAAGTTCATCGAATGCCACGACTTCATCAACTGACGCAGAAGAGGCAGCGAATTTCGAATGGATTTTTGTCGTCATTATAATATTGATCACGAGCAAAACCGTGATCAATATTAAGAGACTGTTGGTCAGTTTCGGGGTCATCGAGTCGCAACGTTTTCAAGCCTCTGCGCATGACAGCGCAATCCGGCTGGAATGCTGTTTCCCGGGTTATCCATTTCTAACTGCACTTTAAAGGTACCACTAGCTGGATCGATTAAAGGATCAATAATACCGACCCTGGCCTTTTTTGCGCTGATCAAGTCTGATTCCGGCTTAATTAACAGATATTGTCCTTTCTTGATCTGGCCAAAATAGTTTGCGGGCAATAAGAGGTCAATATGCAAAGGATTCAGGTTTGCCAATTCAATCACCGGATCCACATTGACGTATTCACCTTTGGTATTTTTTCTGTCCACAACCACACCGCTGATCGGGCTCTTTATGGTTCTCAGCGCTGCTTCCTCTTCTCTTAATCTCAATTCAGATTTAGCCAGTAATAACTCTGTTTCTATTTCATCCCGCTCATGCATGGTCAGAATATCATCTTTATAAAGTGCTTTATTGCGCTGCGCTTTACGTTCAGCGAAATCGGCTTTGGCTTTGGCCAAGGCTACCTGTTCTTTTTCAACACCGGCTTTTAATTGAAACAGACGTTGGCCCGCTTTCACGGTATCCCCTCTTTTCACATCGACATTATCCAGAACACCCGGCACAGGCGAACTGACCTGGACTTTATCACTGGGTTCCAACATGCACCCCAATGCCGCAATATTCGATTCTTCTGCCAATAAAGGACTTTGGTGTGACCATAAAAGCGCAATCATTGCACTGTAAGCTATTCGACGTGTTTTAATCATTTTCTATCCCCGGTAAATGCCAGCGTTCGCTGCCTGTGTGTATCTGATTTTATAAGTTGTTTGCGCTGCCGATAATGGCTGCGTGCTATTTTCTTCTGACAATACACTTGGATCAAATAACCCAGTGTATGCGGCAAGTTCAAGTGTTTTTTTCTGGCTAGTGTGAGTATTGATTTGATAAGCGGGTTCGCCATTTTCTTTATTAAAACATCTTCCAGGGACAACACTTTACTGACATACCCCGGATCTCCCTGTCGTGCGCTTCGACCCGCTAACTGGCGATCAATACGTGCCGCATCCTGCAATTCGGTAATGATAACATGCAGCCCTCCAGACGCCCTAGCCTCCGCCGTTAACTTTATGTCCGTGCCCCGGCCAGCCATACTCGTCGCGACAGTCACCGCGCCCGATTCCCCGGCACGTGCAATGATCTCTGCCTCTTCTTTATCTTGCCGCGCATTCAACACTCTGTGTGCCACCTGCTGTTCTGCCAAGGCCTGGCTGACAGCCTCAGAAGACGCCACCGAGTTGGTGCCAATTAGAATTGACTGGCCTTGCGCAACCAGATCTTGCGTCAGTTCTGTCACTCGCGCCCACTTCCGCTGCTCACTGATATAGACTTCACGGTACTGCTGCACACGCTTGCTCTTTTTCAGCAGCGGTATGGTTTCGCTGCGAAGACGATATACATCCAGCAACTCAGCGGCGACCTCCTTGCCCGTACCGGTCATGCCACTTAGATGATGGTATTTTCTAAAAAAATTCTGGTAACTGATTTCAGCGTTCGTTTCCCTGGGTTTGGTTAGCGTTAACTGCTCTTTAATTTCAATCATCTGTTGAAGGCCCTGCCCCCAGCTTCGGCCTGGCATCACGCGGCCGGTGTAGGGATCAACGATTTGTATAGCGCCGTCCTCATCGATAATATAATCCCGATCAAGCTGATAGACATGCAGGGCAGCCAAGGCTTGCTTTACCAAGGGCTCACGATAAAAATTACTTTGCCAGAGACCAGGCAACTCCTGACACAATTCAACAAGCAGCACATAACCGGCGCGGTTGAGCTGAACCGACGACGCTTCATCCAGCGTGAAATGCGCGGGCGTTTGAAAGTGTTCGGCAATGGCCATGGCTTGAGACAAGAGTTTCTCTTCCCGGTCTCCAAACTTCTCTTCTCCGGATATGATTAAAGGCGTTCTGGCCTCATCAATAAACACGCTGTCGGCTTCATCGACAATGGCAAAATGCAACCCTCTGAGCAGCAGTTTCTCTGACCAGGCGGCATTGTCGGCTAACAGCGCCGCCTGCAATACCCGGGTGCCCTGAAACTGATTCAACACCAGCCGATCTTTTAAAAAATCGAAGGTTAACTCTTTATTACTGCAATAGCAGATGTGACAGGCATAGGCTTCCCTGCGTTCTGCTAATTCTTTCTCGTTGGTGATGATACCCACTTTAAGCGAAAGCGCTTCATACAACGCACGCATTTCTTCTGCATCACGCTCTGCCAGATAATCATTCACCGTGACCACGTGGACAGGGATACCAGCTAATGCGGCAGTGGCTGCCGCCAGCGTCGCGGCAAGTGTTTTACCCTCACCAGTGGCCATTTCGGCGATCCCGCCGCGCAATAAGACAAGCGAGGCCAGAATCTGGGTATGGTGATGACGCATGCCAAGCACTCGCCCACTGATCTCGCGAATCACAGCAAACGCTTCAATCACCGTTTCTGTCTTTAAACCCTGAATACGCAGCTGTTGATGACAGCGCTGCAGCGTTGCTTTCAATGCTGCATCATCCAGGGTATTCAATTGTTCGGAGCGCATTAGTATTGCCTTCACCCTACGTGAATTTCGGCGCATTAGCGTGTTAATCGCTCTACGGGAATACTCGCCTAGCCTTGCCATCACCAAATCAAAGCGATTCCTGTCAAGCCAACGTTTTTCATTTCTTATCCCCGTTATAATAGGGTATCGGCGCGCGTATTCAGACATCGAAATAGGTTAAGAATGTTCGGCGCACTGTCCGGTAAATGCGGAAAATAACCGGTTCAGGCGGGTGTTCAAATTTAATATAGATCCGCTCATCAACCCGGGAATGAGGAAGATAATTGAAATCCATAACCAAAGGAAAAAATGCAAGCAGGGATTGAAGCTGATCGGCACTCGGATCTATCATAATCTCACCACCGCTGGACTCGATGAGAATCGGGCTGGCAGGCTGTCGGGACGTCGATGGAAAGATTTTCCATTGATCCGGGGTATATGTCTGTTCCAAGTCTGCCGCCTTCATGGCCTGCACGCGCGTCACGCGCTCACGCACCAGCTTAATATCGGATTCCGGCACCATCGCGCGGACTTTTATATCCCTATCACTCAAGATATGGCCAATTAAGGCGCCCCGTTTCACAAATGTTCCGGGCAGATCCCCGGCATTCTTGACAGTCCATATTCCATCCGTTTCCGCCCGAATATTCAAGGCATCTATACGTGCTTCACTTTCTCGAATTTCAGATTTCAGACGTTCAAGTTCTTCCTGATAAATATTCAGATTCACAGGATCATCCCAAAAACCTAATTGTTGGGCACTCGCTTCCATTAACTGCTGCTGCAACACCTGATTCTCTTTTTCCAGTTCTTTATTTTGGCATTCAAGTAGCAACTCGCCGCGCTGAACCTGCGCGCCTGTTAGCTTGTGCACATGCGTAATAAAACAGTTTTCCCGGACAATAACACGTCGGCTGTCATCAAATTGCACGACACCGTGAACAGTAGTACTTATCGGCAACGGTATCATCACCAGCAACAAGAGAACGATACCAAAACAAACAGGAATGACTAACGTGGGACTGCGTTTACTAATGCGGATATCCGAATCCTGCCAGGCTTTAAATATGGTCTTCAGATTTGGAAAAATAAACGTCCCCATCACCGACCAAACAGCAAGAACTACACCGATGAAAAAGTATTGCTGGGCGACAAACAAGATGATCGTGATCATCAAAAAGATACGATAGAGAAATGCCAGCAAACCATAGCAACCTAACCATGCAGCCTCGCGTCGATCATACGCGGGTGATGGAAGCCCCTTGATCCCAAATAGCCAGCGTTTACTCAGCCACCCCCAATATTGATTGGCTCGTTGACCGAGATTGGGAATCTCAAGATAATCTGCCAAAATATAATAACCATCAAAACGTAATAAGGGATTGCCATTAATCAATACGGTTGAGACACCGGCAATAAACATCACATTGTAGGCGATCGATTTGACCAGACCGGATTCGGCATTGACCCACACGATCATGGCCAGGGCAGCGATAAACAGTTCGATCAGTATGCCTGCTGAGCCGACCAGCATTCTCTTTTTCTTATCAGCAAAGGCACTGGAGGCAGACGCGTCGACATAAGGCATCGGCATCAGCACCAGCAGCATAATGCCTAATTCATGAACCTCACCGCCCCCGCGTTTTACACAATAGCCATGACCCAACTCATGAATCAGTTTGATCACCGGATAGATCATCCAAAGCAGGATCAGGTTATCCGCTGCCAAGACACGATCAGCCACATTTTTTGTTAATTCATCCCAGTTCTGCGCTGCCAGAATCAACATGTTGCCAACCAACATTATCCAGACAAGCAGAAACACGGTAGAAAAAAAAGGCTTCACCAGATGCTGGGTGGCTGTTAAAAACCGCTCCGGATCAACTAATGGAATCTGAATGGATAAAGGTGATTTAAGTTTGGTCATCCAACGTTTTCTGGTCGCTTCGGTGCCTCGTTCAAACAGCTCTCGAATGTCACCTGTCATATCCATTCGAATCAGATTTGACTGGTACAAGCTGGATAGCAGCTGCAACAGTTCTTCGTGCGTCGGCATGGATTCTGCCAGCCGCTGAGAGGAAAGCTCCCATAACTTATCCACCGTGCGTGTACCATTCATCAGCCCCACAATCAAATAAGATTCAGGACTGATACGGCGAATCTGGCCGGTCACATGATCTTCCAGCAGATACCAGCGTCTACCTCTATAGCGATGTGGTGTCACGGTTATATGCCGACGCAAGACCGGCTTTAGCTCGGCGATTCGATACCAGTCGCGTGAAAATAACGTAGCGCTCATGTGGTTAACCCCAGAAACGCCAGTATTGCAGTTTCAACCAGTCTCTGAACGCACGCGTCCAGATACTGACAAGCAGCCGGTCATCGACATAAATTTTAGCGACGCCTTCGAGTCCCACACGAAGTGGTTCATGCTGATTATCGAGTTCAGCTTCTATACGATAAACCGTTGCACCGTCGCGTATTTCTGTCATTGGGTTAATGCGAGTGACGACAAACGGAAATTTTTCATCCGGCAAGGCAGAAAGAACTAACTGGCCACCCTGTTGCTGTCGAACATCGTTGATCCGAAACTCATCGATATACATTGCCAAACGAAAGCGCTCACTGGGAGAGAGTTCGAATAAGACTTCCCCTTGACGCACCAGGGAGCCTATTCGCTGATTAATATCTCCAGAAACCACCAGTGCCTCAAAGGGTGCAGCCATCCGGGCCTGTGATATCTGGTAGTCGAGTAATTCAATTTCAGCCTGGGCCCGCTGCATCTGCGCTTTACTGATTTGCACCTGAGCACGCTCCTGTTTAGCAAGCGCATCTTCATACTGTCTTTTAGCTGTTGCCTGCTGACTGAGCCAACTGATCCGTTGAAGCCTTAATTCACGGGTATCCAGTTCTGCAATCAGCGTTCCTTCCGGAATACTGTCACCTGCTCTGACCTCCGCTCGCTGCAGATAGCCATCAAATGGGACCACGATAGCCCGTAATTCAGCCCCTTCGATAACCGAATCAGCAGAAATCGTATAGGCACCCTGGACAAAACACAGAAAAACCAAGGTGATGACGGTGCATAACAGGGTGACTTTTCGGACAAGAAAACCCGGGCCTAACAGACGCGACAGTTGGTTGCGAAAACTGCGCAAAGCGTGTCGGTAGAGCGGCATATTTGCCTGACGTTTTTCTTCGAGTACGGCACCGGAAAAATTTGCCAACGCTTCCGCTGTGACTCGTTCCTGTTCTGAAAAGGCGTGTTCAGGAGAACGATCAAACAGGATCGCGCCAAAACAAAGTTCCTGCTCAACCAATGGGATACTCATCAGGCTTCGTTTACCTTCTTCCTCTGCCAGTTTCTGATGAGCCAGGGTGACAAAATCCCGATCCTCCGGTGCTGGCCAGACGATAGCAACCTGTTGGTCCACGGTTTCCTGCATGGCCAGGGTTGTCAATTTAATCAACTGATGTTTTTTGCTGTGGCCACTGCTGTCAGACTCAGAATGCACATGCAAATTGCCATTTTTAACAAAACCCAACACCACGCGTTCAGCGTTAAGATGCCGGCCCAGCAGGTTAACGAATCTTAACGCGGCATGATCGAAATCGGGTTCCTGTAACACCTTTGCCACGCTATCTATGACTATTCGCTGACGTTGTTCATTCTGGATGACCCGGGCCAGCTGACGACGATTCAGACGAAGTTCCAACCAGGCACTGCAGAATTCAATCAGGCCGAGGAGCTTATTCAAACCCGCTTCGTCCATACGGGTGAAGTGCACACTAACTACCGCTCTGAGTGTATTATTAACAAATACAGGATAACTGCCGATCTGATCATTACCCTGTTCAAGGGAAATAATCAGCGCCTGTTGCTTGTGTAGCGTTTGTTCTGCGGCATCATGGAGCAGCGCTGCCTGTTCGGTGTCTATCGGCCAAATGGCACAAGCCCGAAATTGACCGGATAGCGCTTCGTCGACAATGAGCAGACCGGCAGAAATCTTTGGCAACTGTTCACATAACCAGGAAAGCCAGACCGAATGCCAGCTTTCATTATCCATTTCCAGCAAACTGTCTAATTGTGAAATAGTATCCGGCAAGTGAAGGCTTAAATCATTCATGATTCAAATGTCCGAAAGGAGCTTCTTAGCTTAGCGAATAAATCGAAGATGAGAATGAGATGCCGAAGCACATTCAAGCCATCAGTCAGCTTGATCATGCGTCGGCAAGCGCATAGGGCGTGATTATTTTTTCTCAGTATCATCCAGGGGACCGAAACGCTTTTCATATTCGGCAACCACACCGCTTAACAGAACGGAGAGACGCTTGGCCGCAAATGGGCTGACAATGATGCGATCTGTCAATTCGATACCGACTTCCTGCTGACCGGCGCGCCATGCCTGGTTTGTGCCGAACAATAAGGTGACTTCCTCGCGCGTACTGGACACGTTACAGACATTCGCATAAACACTGCGCATTTTACTATCATCCCAACGAATCGTCGGAGCAGTGCCTTTTTTCTTTTTTACAGCTTCATCTGACATATATTTTCCTCATGGTTTAGTCGTTTCACTTTTAATAATCTAATGCTGTGTAGGGGAATTGCTTCTTTCCCAGGATACATATTTATGACTTTTTTGTAGTTTACGAAGCGCATCAAGATCAAGCTCCGGCTGCCCTCCCTTGACCTGTTTTAAGGTCGATACTTTCCAGCCACGTTTTTCTGCTACCCTTGCAGCCAACAACATGCTCGCACCTACTGTAATGAAAGATTGATCGTCTTCATCATGGTTGTTTTCAGAAACACTCGGATCAGTTTGCTTGCTGTCCTGGGTATCATCTTCTTCAACTTTATCAGATCGATTTTTCTGTTCTAAATAAAGATTTAATAAATATTCTTTTATTTGGCCGGACTGCTGAAGACTACTTTGTTCACGATCAAAATCAAACAAATTATCCAATGATGAGTCTGAAGATTTAACTCTGACATTAGAGCTCTCGGCTTTTTCAGGTACCAGTGGTAAGTTACGCAAAAAATCCTTTAACTCATTATCCGAAAGGCGCGCAAAATCTTCACCATTCAGCAGAGGCACCATTCGCAACACGGTATCGTGCTGCAAGCTTCGGGACTGGCCGCTTGCGTTATCCGACTCAGGTTCAGGCTCAAGCCAGAACATGGAGTCTAGAGAAACCGTAACCTGCTCTTCAAGTGTTGAGTTTCTGAAAGTACTCAACATACTGGCCGATATGACTTCACGATTCATCGGATCCGACACCACCATCAAGGTATCAAATAGTTCCGTATCCATGACGCGGCCATAGTTTCCGATAATGATGTCTGTATTCAAACGTCCATCAAATTCATCTTTTCCGGCTCCCCCGATCATAATATCGAAGCCATCGCCACCTTTCAGGATGTCGTTATCACCGAAACCCAGTAACATTGACTGAATATTTCGAATCCCTCCTTCGGATATCTTTATCTCGACGAAGTCCCCGAAAATTGCATCATAGCCTTCACCACCGTCAATGAAGTCTTTGCCATGTCCACCTAAAGCCGTATCGTTTCCTTCACCAAGGTACACAATATCATTACCACCAAATAAAGGGGTGGCCAGATTTTGAATCAGGTTAACGAAACCTTTATGCGTATCACGCTCTATGTAACCGATATCACTTAGTACAATATCATTGCCTTGACCACTGTGGATCTCATCATCTCCTAGTCCACCGAAGACTATGTCATGGCCAGCCCCACTTCGGAGACTATCCTTGCCTTCGCCTTCATTTGTTGTCATCAGAGCCTGTATCTGGCCATTCAGATAAGTGATTTTTCCTGTATCCCCCATGAGCATGTCGTTACCCGAGCCACTGAATACTGTGTCATCACCCATGCCTCCGAAAATGACATTATCGCCGTCACCGGCATCCACCGCATCATTGCCTTGACCTATGGTATTGGTCATCATTGACTTAATAACACCGGATTCAAATTGCAATGACCCTGTATCTGCGAAGATCCAATCGTTGCCGCTACCTGCAGAAACGATATCGTCACCTAAACCGGCCAGAATAATATTATCTCCACCAGTCGCAGTGATCACATCATCATTGATGATGCCTTCCAGCATCGGAGCCTGTTCATTGCTGATACGAATGTAATCACCCGTGGCAGCATTGAAGCTCACTTCGCCGGTATCCCCGAGGACCAGATCATAATCGGCACCGCTATCCAGGGTATCTTGCCCCAAGCCACCGACGATAATATCGTCACCGGCATTCGAGGTCACCACGTCATCCCCGAAACCGTCATTATTGGTCGAGACCTGACTTAAGCCTCCGTCAATAAATTGCAATTCACCGGTATCGGCCAGGATCCAGTCCCGGCCATCGCCGGTGGTCACGGTGTCATTGCCTAGACCGGCGAGAATGATATTATCACCCGAGGTCGTAGTGATCACATCATCATTGACGAGGCCTTCCAGCATCGGTGACTGTTCATTGCTGATGCGAATGTATGCACCCGTGGCAGCATTGAAGCTCACTTCACCGGTATCCCCGAAGACCAGATCATTATCGGCACCGCTATCCAGGGTATCTTGCCCCAAGCCACCGACGACAATATCGTCACCGGCATTCGAGCTAACCTGATCATTCCCGAAGCCATCATTATTGGTGAACACTTGACTTAACTTGCCAGCAATAAACTGCAGCTCGCCGGTATCGGCCAGAATCCAGTCCTGACCATCACCTGTAGTGACCGTGTCATCACCCAAGCCTGCCAGAATGATGTTATCGCCTTCCATATCTGTAATAACGTCGTCATCAGTGCTGCCTGCTACGGTAAAGATTCTGGCTGCGACGACGACATCTAAGTTATTGCGCACATTTTCAGCCAGTAAATCACTACCGAAGGCATCAACGACTCGGCCTTGTTCGCCAAAGATAATATCTCGACCGCTGCCACCATCGATAGTATCAATGCCACTACCCCCCTGGATCAGGTCATCACCTTCACGACCATAGATTTCATCAGCACCTTCGTTGCCGAATAAGGTATCGTGCCCAGATTGTCCATCGATATAATCATTTCCCTGCGAGCCTGCGATTTCATCATCGCCGTCGGCACCGAGTAAGATATCGTCACCTAGCCCACCGATAATGTAGTCTTTGTCATCACCACCATCGACCCGGATCGCCAGGCTGGCAGTTGACGCATCTATACTATCAATGCCGTCCTGTGAGAAAATATCCAGGCGTCTTTGCATGGGCAACAATACAGTATGATTCGGCGCTCCGAGGTCGTCAGCAGCGGTGACCGTAACACTGTCATGACCTTCATTGGTAAATAAGGTCGTGATTGATAGGCTTTCTTCGTAGACAGAACTGACAGAAATCTCATCACTGCCCTGACCTGCCCAAATAACCAAGTCATTATTAAACGTGCCACCTGTTGCAGTATAACTAATCGCTCCAGCTGACATACCACTAATGCTATCTTCTGTTATCTGCACCGATAGATCTGCAATTAGACTATCAAAATCACTGATATACAGCGCATTATGCTCTGAACCTGCGTCAATATTCAAAGCACCTTGAATACCGTCCAAGGTCCCATGAGCACTCTCTGCATATTGCAGATTCGACTGCGCATCAGAAGCAACAAAGACGCTATCTTGTCCTGCAGCAGAATCAATATTCGTTACCGTACCGGCAGCGGTTGAACGCACATTAATATCATCGTCACCGCTACCTAGATAAACATTCAGCTCATCTACACCGTAATAATTAATACCATTGCTTCGAGTTGCCAAGGTAGCGTTACCTGATGCAACCGTAATTTCTGCATCCGCATGCTCGCCCTGGAAACGAATTAACCAATGATCGCCCACTTTAATTACGGCAACATTATCAGTATGAGGTAATGCGCTATTGCTGTTATTAGGGTTCACGATAGGATTTAACGCATTCAGTATGGCATCAGCATCTGCATTCCAGGCGATAGGCGCCGTCACCTGACCTAAAAGCGCCAGGGCATAGGTTCCTGATTTAGCATTTACTGTTAATATCTGAGTATTACCAGACTGACTAACCAGAGAGCCATTGCGAATGGTGCTGTAACGCGCATCAACGGAAATATCGGCGCCATCAAGCAGGTTAGTGGTATCCACGATCATTTCAGGAATATCCACTCCGGCCATCTTTCCACCAAAGCTAATCACGTATAAGTTTCCACTGGCAGACACTTCTCGAACAACCGAAATACCCTGTGTGATACCAAAGAAACTATTAAGGGCAGATTCCATCAGCGTCTCGGAAATGCCATAGTTTAGTGTAAGCACACCATACTCACCGAAATCCAGATCATAAGTACCACTGGCGGCACGAACTTGTAATTGTTGTTTTTCTGACAGAGAGGGCATATCCAAACCAATCAAGCTAGTGCTGTTTACCTCCAGCAAACTTGCAAGCTGTTCCCCTGAATCATCAACGTTCAGCGTATCGCCTTTTGCATTCTCTTCACCCATATCAACGGTTAATAAGGCTGCAATTTCATCCACCAAGATCTCATTGCTTCTAACGGTAATCAGATCATCATCTTGCTCAGTAGCAATAGTGGTAACACCTGAAATGGTTTTGATGAGAACTTCATCATCACCCTTACCCGTTTTGATAGTCGTTGCACCAATATGAGTTGACTCAACCGTTACATGATCGCTGCCGCTTCCTAAATTAAGATTGAGCGCTTCAAGGTCTTTATAATGAATGCCACCTGCCACTTTAGTGCCAGCAATAACAATATCATCACCCATGCCCAAACCAGTAATTCGGTTCTCTGTAATCGTTACTGATTCATCAATCGGGCTTGCACCATTGAAGATATTGAGAACATCAACCTGAACGGTCTCATCGACTCGCGTATTAAGATTGACCGGTTTAATAAAATATTTATCCGTATTTAGCAGCGTGACACCTTCAGGCAGCTCATCGAGGGTAATCA
>JBFHPN010000017.1:0-12396 GCA_041592735.1 Oleiphilaceae bacterium
ATCAAATTGCCCCATTGAATAAGCACAATGAGCAGCCTGGCTGGCGGCGACAGAAAACGCATGATAGCCCTGCGGAAAATCAAAAAACTCAAAACTGACTAATTGGCCATAAGCATCCGTTATTGCCTGATAGATCAGTTGAATCCGTGCGCAATGACTCGATTGGTAGTTACAAAAAACCGATATCCTGATTGGCGCTTCATCGTGGCCCTGCCCTTGATAATGCAGTGCTGACTGACGCTGCGTGTCTGTCAACGCCAATCTGGGAGGTTGCGGAGGGGTAAGCAATATATCCAGATCGTTCGAAGACACTTGTGGAGCAGATTTCTGCAGGTAGCTTGTCACAGCCTGTTGTCTCAATTCATACTTCGCCCACTCAAGATCATAAAGCTTTAAGTGAATCAGTTGATCAATCTCTGAGAGGCTTACCTTGCTACCACTCACAGTTAACGCCAGAGTTTCTTTTTCTGTGCCATGCGCTTGCCTGGCGTGCTGCTTATCTGTTGAATCCTCACAGGCCAGCAGATTGATGAAGACGGTCATCATGATGATTCGCACGAAACGTTCTGAATAAGGCATAACTACTCTTTCTTATTATTTTTTTAGTGTGACAGACAGATACGCAAGCGCATCTGCCTGTCGATTTAATCCATAATCATTACTTTATTTATCTGGATTTCTGTTCCACATCAGATCAGCCACTTTGTTCTGACCTCTTACACTAGGATGAAAACAGTCTCCGCCATCGATATCATCTTTGGTGAATCTGAATGTTCCTGTGGAACTGACGCTTTCGCCAGCATAATTACTGACGACTTCGATACCTCTGGGGTTTTTTCCGTTACTGTTTGCGGTATAAGCGGCTGCTTCCTGTGCCAGGATCTCATTATATTGGCGCTGAATGGTATTCAATGCAGCAAATCGCTGTGCCTGGGTCTCTCCATTCATCGTTCCGCCATTGGTTGCGATAGGGCAAACACTGAAGGTAGACCAGATACTGTCGCAGTTGATACGGTAAGTCGTAGCCTGCTTAGCCAGGCCTGCAGCTCGCAAATCCTGAACCCGGGGAACACCTGCGAGATAAACCGTTGAACCGGCAGGTAAACCTGATACCAGGGTATTCAGCCCCGCCTGCACCGATGCACGCCATTGATCATTGCTATAAACTGGATTATTGCAATTTGCTGGATTCGTACAATCCCGATTGCACAGATCATTGCCACCTAAGGCTATTTCCACATGATCAGCAACGGTGGTTTGTGCCACGATATTTGCCGCCTGTGTCGCAAAGTTATTTGACCCTCCGCGCATCTCAGAACCTGAAGCCGCTGCACTCTTATTCGCTACGATACTGCTATTCAAGCGCTTATAACGATCGTGCACACTATTTACGCTACTGCTATTGCCATCAAACCAGGAGTGTTCTGGCTGATCGCCTCCGAGAAGACAAAATAAGTCCCAGAACCAATAGTTATATTTACAATCAGCAGCAAAGCCCATGGTAATACTGTCTCCACCAGCAACGGCCTTACCCGGCAAAGCATGCGCATTTACCGAACCAAGCGTTAAGATGAGCAGAGCCATTGCGGGTAGTGTCGCCAACAAATTTATCTTTTTTATTTTCATTGTCTTATCCCAATATATAGTTATCAGAAGCACTCCCTGCCAGTTATCCTTACTCACCAGGCAAAACGGCAAACATCAGGGATGCTTTTGACCTGGGTGTGCAAGCATAACTCAGCGATAATTCTAAGCCAGTGCCGCTACTCTATAATTGGTATTTTAAGCTTTTAGGTAAACGCATTTAGCTTTCCGGATAAATAATGAAATCTATCTAAAATCGCTTTCAAGTTCTCAGAAAACACAACAGAACTGGACAACGTTTAAGCTTGATTATTACAATCCCTTCACTGTTTTGTATGATACAAACCAGAGAACGTTCACAACGAAAATAAAAACCACAACGTTTGAAGGCTCGCTATGCACCAGATTACCTCCTTACCGGAAGGCAAAACCAAAGCAACCTGGTTATTCGCCATCCATCAGGCGCTTCAGAATGAAGGCATTGATGCGGATGCGTTATTCAAGACGCATGATCTTTCTTTGACTAACTTCAAGAACAGCTTGACGCCTGTTCCACGACATACAGTCAACCAGGTTTGGCAGGATGCCGTGCAACTGACCCAAAATGATGCTTTTGGCCTGAGTCTGATCAAGTTCTTCAATTTACCTTACTTGAATGTCCTTGCTTCATTGGCGCAGGCAAGCGAGAACATAGCGCAAGCCCTGCAAGCCCTGGAAAAATACCATTGCCTGGTTTCCGATAACGTCAGCATTCAGGTGCAGTGCGAGGAAGAGATCGCCATCCGAATCGTACATAAAAGTGGTGAAGGCACCTGGTTACCAGCCGATATCGAAATTGCATTCGCCCTCATACTGCAGTACGGCGCAAGCCTCTCCATCCATGAAATTAAACCCTTGCGCCTGCATCTCATGCGAGAACAACCCGAAAACCTGGATCACTACCAGGCTGTATTTAATTGCCCGATTAACTTTAACTCGGAAGAGGCCGCGATTTTTTTCAGCAAGAAGGCATTACATTATCCCATACCTAGTGCAAACGGCACGCTGTTTTCTCAGTTTGAGCAACTCTTGAATGATCGTCTACCCAAACACCCGCGACATCAGCGCATCAGTAGCCTGAAACAACGGGTACGTCTTTACTTGAAGTCACTGCCTATGGATGTCTTCCCCTCACTTAAAGAGACTGCCGCCCATGTTTGCATGAGCACCAGCTGCTTTAAAAAACATTTGCAAGCTGAACAAACCAACTTTCAATACCTCGCCGACCAGGTAAAACAGGAGCAGGCATTCCGACTTCTGAAGAATCAAGAATTAAGTTTAAAGGAAATCGCCTTTTATTTAGGCTTTGCGAATAGCAGTGCATTCAATCGCGCCTTCAAACGCTGGACAGGCCAGAATCCTAAAGATTATCGCGAGAAAAGTAACAAGGGTTTTCAGGAAAACAGCCTTAACACTCCTGAACAAGAATCCAGGGCTTGATCACCAAAGTCCAAAGGTGCTGGTCTTTATCATACCAATCCAAAGCTTGCTGATCATTGACTTGCGCTACCTGACCAGTGCTTAACCACTGCTCAAACAAGGCTTTATTATCGGCGGCAAATTGCTCACCCACAGTCAGCAAATCCAGTGCTTTGGCGACATTCAGAACCAGCCCCTGCGCAAAGAAAGTTTGTAACTCTCGCCAGGGCGCTCTGGCAGTCTCCAGATTAAGCTTTACCTTCAGCGGAACCATGTCATCGGGGGAACTATTGTCTATCATGCTATGTCCTGTACTCGTTTGGCACCGACCATCAGGTACCAGAAAAAGCGTAGCTTAAGACACCATAGTCGGTTGAACAAGTTCATCGATGTAACTGGCAACAAAATCTCCACGATGCTTGTCAATCTGCGCGACAAAACGCTTAACGATGCGCTCAGGCTGGGGAAATAATTTAGCATCTCCGACTAAACCAAACTGAATCTGCCCGGCATAACTGATAATACTCAAGCCCAAGCCTAAATCACCCGTCTGAGGCACCCAGAACATTTGTTCTTTTATTTGAGCACCACACAGATAACGAGACTCGCGCGTACCCGGCACATTCGACAGTACGGCACTGGTTTTATTACCGAAACCTTCCAAAACAGCTTTCTGCATGGCTTTAGGCATCAAGCCAGACGCATACAAAATAGCGTAAGACAGTGCCGGTTGAAGTGATTCTTTCAACGCAATCATATCGTGTTTGAGCTTATAAACGCGCTCAAGCGGGTTTTCAATACTGATTGGCAAGGGCACAAACACGGTGCCAAAACAGTTTCCCAAATCATTAGGATTGACACCCATGTCAACTTTATCCGCTGCCCGGATATTCACGGGAACAGTAACATGAATTTTTTCACCCTCCACCTTTATGCCATTGGCCAGCAATTCTTCTCGCAGGGCACCCGTCACACAAGACAGCAGCAAGTCATTGATTTTACAGCCCAGCACTCTTGCAATGCCATGAAACTTCTCAAAACTGATAGGCTCAGACCAGGCGCAGGTTTTTCTAACCCCCAAGGGGCCTTTCAACAAATGCTTTGAATCGGCTGGCAAGGCTGCCAGTTGGGCTATCTCCGCCACCGCTCTGACACCGTCACCAACTAGCTCCTTGAGTGCATCCTGATCGGTAAGAATTGTTAAGCCTTCACGGGAAATTTTTTTTGCCAGCCGACTATAGCGCTCTACATGCGTTAATGCCGAATCTACGGCACGCTGATAGCGTGGCCATTCATAATTTATCTTGAAACTTTCATTCGCTGACTCTTGATACCGGCTTGATCCACCATGCACAAACGGTGAAACATTGGGGGTTGCATCGGTAATTGAATGAAAGACAGACACCAGCGCCAAGCCGTCTGCATAGGCATGATGAACTCTGAATATAATGGCATTTCCGTGCTGATAGTTTTCAACAAACAACAATTGCCAGAGCGGTTTACTTGAATCCAGGGGAATGCTGAGCTGATCTGCCAGATAGTTTTGTAACTCACTTTTGTCTGCCGGTGCAGGTAAGGCCACTTTTTTTACATGTGAGTCAATATCAAAATAGGGATCTTTCTCCCAGACATATTGACCCGCGGTCAACACGGGCTTAGTCAGAAAACGCGGAAAATGCAGAAAACGATTAATGATGGTGTGTTTAAAATCTTCGAAATGCATACTATCGGTGATCAGCATTGCATTGATAATCATCAGATTGGTTGGTGTATCCATGCGTAACCAAGCGGTATCTGCTCCATTTAAAGGTTTAGCGTACCCCTGACTCATAACGAACTCCAGACTATTATTGTTGTAATTGAGATCGATGTTACTACATGTATCAAGCTTAACGACGGTATTGCCCAAGGCGCTTGAGATCAGTTGATCTTGCCCACAATATGCATGATAAAAGCCTGAAACAGGCTGTTACATTATCAGAAAAAACCAAAAATAGAAGTAAAAAGTGGGTAGTTTACGTTTAAAATATGACCAACATGTTGCAAAAATTAACAAAAGTTACAATTTTTAACATCTGTTTTTATAGACATCTGCCATAATGAATTCATACGGTTGCCAGAAGTTTTGAAGATAAAATCTAACCATTGCATAACAACGAAAATAAGCATTAGATCCGACTATCGCACTTGTGGTTTATTCATATTTAAAAACAATCTAACATTTGCACAGTATGTCTGATACGGAAGATCCTATCTGAGGTTTTAGATAATACTCAAGCAAAGTGGCTGGTCCTTAAGTATTTGGCTAGACAAGCCGGGGAGAGAGTCCATGCAAGCATCTCATGCGCGCAAATTGATTAAGCCGATTGAACAGAGTTACACCGAAATGTTCTCCGGGAAAGTATTAACCGTGGGTAAAGGTGCGGTGAGTATTCGAAATCACAGCAGTGATGCCACGCATACTGTTATCGGTGTGCATGGTTTCCTTGAAAACCATTGCTATTTTACGCAGCTCTATCATCAATCAACCACAGAACTGATTCTGCTAACCTGCAGCAATTACCATGTACCTGTGAGCGGCCCTATTCCAGAGCCTGCAGACTGGGAAGTACCCATCAAATATCTTGAGGCAACGATTGAATACGATGCCTGCATATTGAACCAGGCCCTAGCCAATTTACCAACGACCGAAAATATTCGCATACACGGCCATTCCCGTGGTTGCGCGGTTATTCTGCAGGCCTTGGCATTTCGCCCGGAATTATATGGAAAAGTTGAATTAATTCTTGAAGCACCAGCGTTGCCTGGCGGCAAGACTCACCCTTTGGTATCTGCGATGCTCGAACCTGTGAGTCATGGAATGTGGCCCTGGATAGTGCGTCTTATCAACAGCACACCTTCATCCTCATACGGTCAAATGTTTTTTGGTAAAACCAACGAACGAAAAAAACAACTGCTTAACAAAATGTTTTCGGCAACAAAAGATCATTTAACTATCGTCCGTAATATTGAAAACCTTTTTGCCTGGATGGATAAAGCCGATTATTCCGTTTATGAGCTGATGAAACACGGCACCTTTTTAATACCTAAACTCGACCGGATACTGGATAGAGATTTAATGCTGAAAAGTGCACAGAATAGCCCGAATGCTGTAAGAATCATTGAGACCGATGCAATGAGCCACTTTATCAGTCTGGATGATGATAAATGGGTACCCAGCTTAGACAGCATGCCCACTGTACTCAGCAACAAACCGGCTAAACCACTCATGAAGCTGAACGCAGAACAACAAAAGAAGTTGCAACTAAACATCTCCGCTGCGCACTAAGCAAGCAGCATTTAGACAAAAAACCGGGCCATCACCCGGTTTTTTTTCGCTCGCAGATCTTATCGTCTTTTTATATCATGCCTCACGACTATTTATGTTCACTTAAGCGCTCACTCAGTTAAGACATCAGGCATGTATCGAGACCGTATTATTCACACCAGGACACAGAACCCGGCCGCTATTCGATTAAAAGATGCCATGCTGGAGTATCATGACTTCCAAGCCTCGCGTAACCGGGATAAGTTGGCTATCCCGCTAGCCAAACTCGCACAGTGGCAAAGTGAGCGCCTGAAATTTTCACACCATGAGCTGTATCATGCACCACACTACCACAAGGGACTTGCCTTTTTATTTACCGACCTCTACGCCGACACCGATTTCAGTGAGCGTGACCGGGACCTGGAGAGAATTTTTCCCAAAATGGTGAAGCTACTCCCCTCTTCGGTGCTTGAAACGGTGAGTTTATTAGTCGAGCTGAATATGCTGACACAAATGCTCGATCAGGACTTAGCCAGAATGCTATTTTCAAAACTTCAACGACAGCACATAAATGAAGCAGCTTACTGCGAAGCTTATCGCCTTTGTGCCAATCAACAAAAACGCGACTATCAAATTAAGCTAATGTGCGAACTGGGGAAAAAACTGGATAAATATGCACGAAGCCAGGTCATCTTATTGTCACTCAAAGTATCACGAGGTGCCGCTGAGAAAGCCGGCCTGGGGGCCTTGCACCGCTTTCTGAGAGAAGGCTTTTCTGCATTTCATAGCATGCAGAATATCGATGAACTGATGCTGATTATTGCTAACAGGGAGCGTGAATACATGCAGAGAATCTTTCGTGGCGAATCAAGCATTTTTGGTTTCACACTAGAACTATAGGGCTTTATCAGAACCCTTGTCTGGCAGCTTTAATATCTGCCAGGGTACTTTCATCCAAACGCGTATATGAGGATGCCCCCGGCAAGCATACCCACACTTCATCAGCGCTGCCTGCAATCTCATAGCCCTGCTTCTTCAAATCATTTTTTTTGTATTTAAATGTCGCTGTCGTTTCCATCGCGGCTCTGGCTATGCGAACAAATATTGGCAAGGCGAAAGGCGGCATTCGCTGACTGATAAAAGAATAAAATTGTTGCGGTTTAAATTCTGCCTCGTGATTTAACCAAAGTACGGCCATACCCGCCTTACCATTGGTTTCCGGGATCTCCACGCCGAACACAATCACGTCACTAACATCCTCAAACTGGCTAATCATGTTTTCGACTTCGGTGGTAGAAACATTTTCACCCTTCCAACGAAAGGTATCTCCTAAGCGATCAACAAATTGTACATGTTTGAATCCTTGATCCCGCATCAGATCACCCGAGTTAAACCAGGCATCGCCAGTCTTAAAGACATTACGCAGAATTTTCTGCTCGGTTTTTTCAGGATCGGTATATCCGTCAAAAGGAGTTTTGTCGGTAATTTCCCCTAAGAGAAGGCCAGATTGCCCTTTGTGAACTCTTCGCATAAAACCATCGCTATAGCGCACAGGCATATCACGTTCAATATCATACTCGACAATCGCATAGGAAACGCTGGTACAGCCCACTGTGCAGTCATGATTAAATAAATTCAGAAACCCTATATTGCCCTCACTGGAGCCATAAAATTCCATCACTTTAGCGATACCAAAGCGCTGTTTGAATGGCTTCCACAGGTTTGGCCTCAGACCATTACCAAACATCATACGCACCTTATGCTGTCGATCCAGCTCTGAGGGAGGTTGCGCCAAAAGATAGCGACAAAGCTCACCAACATAACAGAAAGCCGTCGCCTGATAGCGGCGTATATCTGCCCAAAACTCACTGGCTGAAAATTTTCGCGCCATAATCAGGCAGGCGTCACCGGCCAACACACTCCCCCATGCAACCGCAAGCGCAGTGCCATGATAAAACGGAAGGGTGACATAAGCCCGATCATTTCGGGTCAGCTGCAAACAAGCCAACCCTGCCCCGCCATAAGCCTTCATAAAGCGGCCATGGGTCATGATTGCAGCCTTGGGAAGACCGGTCGTACCCGATGTATAAAAATAACAACTTGGCTCACCGGGCCTCGCCAGAGAAGTTTCCGGGGGATTAAGTGGTGAGCAACCTGCTTGCAGTTTTGTCATATCCAAACAGCCTTCAGGCACCTTATAGGCTGACGCTATGTGGTTGCAGTCCTGATTGGGCAAATACCAAAGTACTTCTTCACCTTGAGGTAAGGCACTTTGCTCCATCATTAAAGGCGCATAGAGCTCTTCACCCACAAGTATCCTGACGGGATTCACTACACTTAGACTATGACGAAGTGCGGCACCTCGCTGACTGGTATTGATCAATGCTGCTACGCCACCAATTTTTGCCAGCGCAGCAATACACACCAGCAGCTCAGGGCGATTATCCATAAAAATCGCCACGACATCGCCCTTTTTCAAGCCCTGTACTTTAAAGGCATGCGCCATTCTGTTAACCCAGGCATTTAGCTCACTGTAGCGATAAGCCCGATCCTCAAAAAGAATAGCCAGCGACTTTGGACTGCGTTTAGCGGAACGCGCCAGACAGACACCGATGCCTGCGGGATAATCACCACTTTTGCGACTAGCCAGGTAGGCTCCGTGTAAACGCTTTGGCAAACCAATACAGAAAGAGGGTAATTTCTGCAAGAACCGGGGCAGGCTAATCACCTGCTCATTGGATTGATCTATTTCAGACATGCCCAACCTATTTTCAGTTTATAGACAATCAACCTAAAAGCTCATCCAGCCTTCGGGTAATTGAGTTTTCTATTTTAGATTTGAAGGGCATGAGCAAAAAACTCAGTTCCATTTTCAGATCAACAGATTCCGGGGACAACATCATCTTACCCTTGGCACCCGCGCCTTTAAACTTGACTGTTTCGTTTTCCCAGTGATACTTCACGCCAAATTCTTCCGCCAGATTCACCACCACTTCTTCGGCAATAGCCTTCACTTGTTCAAACTCTAGATTATGCGGTCGACTCACCACGATCACAGACATAGAATACTCACTTTCCTTAATAAAATGACAACAAAGAACGCTTGCAAGCATACCGCTATAGACAGCGAGCTTGAACTATTATTCGTGCTTTTTGGTACATAAGGTCTTGATGCAAAACAAGTGTGCCTCAATACTGGCCGATTTAGGCATGGTAAAGATAGTTTTCCTGATTGAGCAAGGTTAGAATGTGTCACTGTTTTTCAATCATGCTAATTGCCCAAGGGTTTTAACTGCAGCCTGTTAACACGGGCTTCATGCAAACCGGATTTAACTTGTATTTGCGAATACTTAACGGTTTTTGTGAATTATTCAAAGAGTATAGCCTATGAATCAAGAGTCCTTATCAGAAACTGCCAAATCGAGTTCAGAAACCGATCAGGTGACGCATTTCGGCTTTCAACATGTTCGAAAAGAAGAGAAAGCTGGCAAAGTGGCGGATGTTTTTCACTCTGTCGCCAGCAAGTATGATGTGATGAATGATTTAATGTCTTTGGGAATTCATCGTATTTGGAAAAAGCTCACCATTGAATCCAGCGGTGTCAGACCTGGTCACAAAGTGCTTGATATCGCCGGAGGTACCGGGGATCTGACCATGCAATTCGCCAAACGGGTTGGTGAACAGGGCCAGGTCATACTGGCAGACATTAACTCCTCAATGTTAGAAGTTGGCCGGGACCGTTTGCTGGACCAGGGCTACGGCAGCAATATTCAGTTTGTTCAGGCTAATGCTGAAACGCTTCCCTTTCCCGATAATTATTTTAATTGTGTCAGCATTGCATTCGGTTTACGGAATGTGACCGACAAGGATAAGGCATTAAGATCCATGACACGCGTATTAAAACCGGGTGGTCGGCTATTAGTACTGGAGTTTTCCAAGCCTAACAATGAATTGTTGAGCAAAATCTATGACAAGTATTCATTCACTGCGCTCCCTCTAATGGGTAAGCTAATCACCAACGACAGTGAAAGTTACAAATATCTTGCCGAATCTATCCGTATGCATCCTGATCAGGAAACCCTGAAAAATATGCTGGAAGATGCCGGCCTGGTGAACTGCCGTTATCAAAATATGACGGGAGGTATTGTCGCGCTTCATACAGGAATAAAACCCTAAATGCCTATCTCTGACTCTAGCTGGATAACGATTACCGCCAGGCAGCTTACCAACGCTATTAATCAGGCTCTTGCCATGGCACCTGCAGCACAGAAGCATTTGAAAAATCTTGAACATTGCGTGTTAAAGCTACACCTGAAGGGGCTGAACAGCACGCTTTATTTTGCCGTTGAACGCGAAACCAATACAGGCCAGACAGAAACAGCCAGATACCGCGTATTCCTTAGCGAACCCAAAGATAAGCCTGATGTCTTCCTGTCAGGATCTTTACTGAACTTTCTGAAACTGGCCAGTCAAAAAAATAAAGCGTCGTTGTTTCGCACTAAACAACTCGAACTGGAAGGTGACGCGATACGTATCCAGCAAATTCTGGCCTTCATAAATGCCCTTGAAATAGATTGGGATGGCGCCCTGGCGAATGTGATTGGAGATGTACCTGCTCACTTTATCTCTACGCTATTACGCTCTGGTATATCGTGGGGGCTGAATCTAAGCCAGTCTTTTTTCCGAGATGCGGAAGAATACATCAAATTCGAGCTAAGGCTGTTTCCTGACAAAGCCCGCGCCAAGCTGCAATTTTCAAAAATTGCCTCTCTGTCAAATGAGCTTGAAACGCTGCAAACTCGCATTGATGCCCTAGAAAAGAAGCTGTGCTGATGAACGCGCTAAAACCAGTACAATCACTACAAAAGAGTTATTGCCAACCGTGTCTAAAGTAACAGGTATATCCAAATTAAGGCGTTTTTTTTCCATTATCTGGGTCGTCAGCCGTTATCGCCTTGATGAATTTATTCCGCACAACCATTTGCCTGCTGCCATCAAATTTTTACTGGTATTAGCGCCTTGGCACCTATTTCCAAAACCGGCCATGGATCGTGGAGAACGGATTCGTTTGGCGCTTGAAACGCTGGGGCCAATATTTATCAAATTTGGCCAGATTCTATCGACACGCCGCGACCTGCTGCCGGATGACATGGCCGACTCACTAAAACAATTGCAGGATAACGTTCAGCCGTTTTCGGGCGAACAAGCCCAATCACTGATCGAAAAAGGCCTGAAGAAAAGCATTAAACAGGTATTCAGTTCCTTCAGTATTGAACCTCTGGCGACAGCCTCCATCGCACAAGTGCACGCTGCGCAGCTTTATAACGGCAAAGATGTCATCGTTAAAGTGATTCGCCCAGGCATTGAGAAAACCATTCGCAAAGATATTCAGTTGATGAAGCAGCTCGCGCAGTGGCTGGAGCGTTACTGGGACGACGGTAAACGACTGCATCCCATTCAATTGGTTGAGGATTATGAAAAGACCATTTATGACGAACTCGATCTTCAACGTGAAGCCGCCAATGCATCACAGATTCGGCGTAACTTTCCAGACTCGGAACTGATCTATATTCCAGAGGTTTTCTGGGACTATACCAATCAGCATGTGTTAGTGATGGAGCGCATCTACGGCATTCCTGTGGCAGATGTTGACGCCCTCAAAACCGCCGGCGTCAACCTGAAAGCGCTTGCTGAGCGTGGGGTTGAAATTTTTTTCACCCAGGTATTCAGAGACAGTTTCTTCCATGCCGATATGCATCCTGGAAATATTTTCGTCTCAACTGCAAACCCACAGAAACCACAATATATTGCCATCGATTTCGGGATAGTGGGCACCTTAAGCCACGAGGATCAAAATTATCTTGCCCGCAATTTACTGGCATTTTTCAAACGTGATTATCGTATGGTTGCAGAACTGCACGTTTCATCAGGCTGGATTCCGGCAGAAACCCGGGTAGAAGAATTTGAATCCGCAATCCGCACAGTTTGTGAGCCGATCTTTGAGCGCCCCCTGAAAGACATTTCTTTCGGGCAATTCCTGCTCCGGC
>JBFHPN010000018.1:0-12319 GCA_041592735.1 Oleiphilaceae bacterium
CGGCTGTTGAAGAAAGAGATTGGCAGGCGCAACAAGTGATTAAACAGCTGCGAGCCCAGCGTGACATCGACTCTGTTTGTCGTATGCGAGAAGACATAGGTTCGCAGGCCGTTTAGCAGGACATCAAAAATTGACACCACAATTAAGCCGAAGCACAACACATCCAGAGTAGTCAGGCCCTGATGCACCAGGACTTTATCGATAATCACCTGAAAGAATAAGGGCGTAATCAGCGCAAATAACTGAATAAAGAAAGAGGCGACCAGCACCTGAATCAAAATCTTCTTGTATTTGATAATCGCCGGGATAAACCAGGAAATATCGAACTTGCCTGACATACCGGGTAAGACAGAGCGTTTGGTGATCAGCAATAAGCGTCCGCTCCATTTTTCCAGAAACGCGGCTTCACTCAGCATTTCCGGCTTGCCCACTGTGGGATCCTGAATCAGCACCTTGCCTTTCTTTTCACCCTCTCCAACACGCGCCAGAATAAAGTAATTGCCCTGTTTATCCTGGGCAATGGCAGGCAGTGCGATATCGGCTAAGTGATTCATCGTGGCGGTGACGGCTTTGGCTTTCAGCTTTAGATGGCGGGCTGCACGGACCAGCGCCACTTCATTTAAGGGCTGGTCAGAAGAACCAAAGTGATGCTGGATTTGTGAAGGGTCGGCGGCGACCTGATGAAAGCGGGCCAGAAGAACCAGTGAGGCTAGGCCCGTGTCGCCTGTGGGCGAAGCATTGGTTTGCTTAGATGTGGCGGAATAAGCGTTAAAATTTAAATGTTGCGCATAGTTAGTCAAAACAAAGTTCCTTATTGTTTATAAAATCAGCATCCTGCTATTCACCGGCACTGCAAAAGGAGCCAGATCGATATTCATACTTTCATATTTTGCTATGTTTGAAAATAAAAAATAAGGGGCCAGCCCCAAATGGCGCTTACTTAAACTAACATTCAGCGGCAATGACGAGTTGTGCGTTAGTATCCAGCTTAAGTAAGTGCCATTCGGGACAGCCTCCTTAGAAAGCGAGTATAAACACTTATTTGTGCATTTTTTTCACAAATCATTGTCTTGTATTTCGTTTTCCTGCTCAGCATCGTACTTGCATACTTGTCTGCTACCGACTCGTCCTCTGGGCAAGCATTTTTTAGAACGTAAGCATGGAACATAGCGCAGTATTATGTCAGCCCAAATGAAAGCACATCACTTTACCGAGCCCGCTGATAGCACCCTAACACTGGATGCCCATTCACGAGAAAAGGCATTACGCGGCTGGATTGCCCGCAAAGAAAGTGTATGCCCTTATGCCCCCGGATTAGCCCGCTTTGTTCAGTTACCTGAAATGAATAGCCTGACGATGGCGCATGTGTATTATCTGGCTAAAGAATTAACCTTGTTTTACGACGCAAAAGAAAATGGCAAGCGTGTCGGGCGTTGGATGTTAATGCCCGCCACTGAATGGAGCACTCACGAAGAGGCACATTTTCAATCGGAACAGGTGTTTTGGCTGTTAAATGCCGCTTATTACCATCTAAAAAAAGATAAAAATAAAACCCTGGCTGCCTTAAATAGGGATTTACCGGGCTATAACCGTGGCCACAAGGGAGAAATCCTGAATCCCATCATCGGCAAACTACCGCAACTAAACAGCGATACCCTGCCAGCCAAAAGCCTGTTTTATTCGGCCTTATCACCGCTTTACAGAAGCAAGCAATTTTATCGCTGGAGCCCGCATTGTGTTATTCCGCTTGTTTATGCAAGCGAGTTTCATGAATTAAAAACCAAACACCCTAAAGTAACCGAGAATGTTTGTTTTGAGATCGCCAAAAGCGGCTTGTATGAATCGTTTGGGGAAGATTTGAACATAGATCTTGATACCTTCCGAAAAGAGCTACCGCTGTGGGGTGCGATCATCGACAGAGTGGCAGAAATATTTCGGGCATCAACCACCGGGAAAAGCTCTCATGATGACTCATTGAAAAGCTGCCCTGCAAGCAACCTGGCCTTATTTCGCTTATGTAAAACCAATCTGGTCGCGCAATTTTATCAAAAGTATTCGGATTATCTGACGGTGCTGACTGATTTAATTGCGCAAACAGGCGCCAAACCAGAGAAGATTATAGCCGCTAGTTTTGCAGGCTCTGGTTTATACACCATACCGGATTATTAACAGCGTGATATCACTCGGCTTCGTTCAGGAGAAACTTCTCTTTGAAATGATCGATGAAGCATCGATGTAATTTCGGCTGGTAATCCAATTTAGGATAAACCAGATAAACAGGCAGCTTAGGTAACGATTCACCGGTTAAATTGATTAAACTGCCCTCTGCGAGCTCTCTTTCAACAACGTGCCTCGCAATAAACGCAGCGCCTAAACCTGACTTCAATAGATGATAAACAGTATGCAGCTCACTGGCTTTGTGATGCTTGCGCATATCCAGGGCATCTATTTCGGGGGCAAAGCGTCTTAATGCTTGTGCCAGCGGTAAATAGGTGGGAATGATTTGGGGCAGCGCCAGTATTTCTTCCAGGCACTTTGGCATGCCTTTGTCTTTAATCAGTTCTGCAGAGGCACAATAAATCGTTTGTATTTCGGCCACTTTAATGGCGATAAGTGATGAGTCTTGTATATCTTCAGAACCAAAAATGCGGATGGCAAAATCAAAGCCCTCCTGAACCAGATCTAATCGCTGGTTAGAAATGATCACATCTAACTTGATACCGGGATAAGTCTTAACAAGCTGAGCTAATGATTGAATGACTGGCGAACTGGAAAGCACACTCGGCCATGTCACTTTGAGTTGACCGGAGATAGTATCACTCAGATCCTTCAGTTCAACTTCGGTGTTTTCAATGTGTCTGGCAATTTCGATACAACGCTGATAATAGAGCTGGCCTGCATGGGTAATAGAAAACGAGCGCGTAGTTCGATTCAGCAGCTGAACACCTAGCTTGCTTTCTAATGCCTGAATTTGTTTACTGACCGCTGAAGGTGTTTTGTTCATCACCTTTGCCGCAGCAGTCAAACTTTCAAGCTCTACCACTTTAATAAATAACTGATAGGTATTCATGTATTTTCCCGAAAACCTGATTTTTGCAAACAGCGTCTTCAAACGAAGACTCTAGCCAACGCGCATTTAAGCAACCAACGAAAGCAACTTGGCCAAACCAAAATACCTGATTATAGAAATTTTTTCGTAAGTATTGTTCTATTTTTACGTTTTTATCACAAAAAGAAGCTAAGCATAATTGATGGCAGTCATGAACTGGCGACAACCCAGATTAGCTATGTAAGGAAAACGCTAGCTGGATTTGTAGATAAAACAAATATAGAAGGAAATAATATAATGAGAAACCTAGTTGTCTGTATCCTCCTTTCAATCATTGCTGCCAATACCGTCTGGGCGGCATCCAAGGTGGTAGTTAAACCCTACGCAGCACAAACCTTCGTGAAGCTGCCAGAAACCCTTAGCTATCCCGAAGGCATCACCTTAAACCCCGAGACGGGTGACCTGTACGTTGGCACGTTTAATGTACCGAATCCTGTGTTCAACCTCTCTCCTGTCAATGCTGTTCTTCGCTACTCAGAAGATGGCACCCTGTTAGCCAAAAACTTCTTTGCAGGGCCAACCCCCTTGGTCGGCTTAACCTTTAATTTGGCTGATAACTACATTTACATCGCTGTTTTGGGCGATATCACTGGAACAGGCTCTAAGATAGTCAGACTTCCCGCAGACTTTGATGAAAACACCAGCGCAGAATTAGTCGCTGACATTCCATTTATCGGGGCACCGGCTGACCGTGTAATCAATAACCTGGATGGCAGCTCGGACACGATTTCCTTCAGCACCTTCATGCGAGTACCTAACGATATTATTTTTAACCAGGCAGGAGATCTCCTGGTTTCGGATTCGTTCCAAGGCGCAGTCTTTCACATCCCCGGCTTTGCTAACTGCACCCTTCCATGCTCCCTGGAGGTTCTGGTACAAGACGGCATGCTCGCAACAGGCGGCCACCCATCATTTGGTGCCAACGGTATTGCGCTTAACCAAGATGAGTCCAGCCTCTTCGTTGGTAATACGGGCGATGACCGTATTCTGAAAATCGATATGGTAACGAAAGCGATCAGTGTTTTTGCTGAAAGCATTAATGGCCCGGATGGCATCAAATTCGATGAAGAAGGACGTCTATGGATTACTGCCAATCAAGCCGATAAAGTGATCGGTCTGGATACAAACGGCAAGGTAATTGCCAAACTAGGTGACTTTCTGGGCATGCGCAATAACGGTACTCCCAAAGGCCTGCTATTCCCTGGAAGCCTCGTGATAAAAGACAAGAAAATATATGTTACCAATCTTTCGATTGCCTCAACACTCGCTGTAATGGGTGATGAGCCAGAAGAAGATGTTACGCGATACACCGTTTCGAAAATTAAAATTCCAAATCTTGACTAAATCTCGAAAGGGGGGGGTGAGATTTACCTCCCCCCGCAGTTTTCCAGCATCTTAATTAAAAAATTAAAAGGGTCAAAGCCCTTTAGCACTCTTGTACCAGACTAGCTTTATACCAGCCTTCACAAATTGAACCACTCGTACCCTATTTCTGATTTATATATGGTACGTACCGTCTACAGATATATTGGCTCCATTCTTTGGCTTAAAGGGCTTTGAAAATCATAAGTCGCCCCCTTCGTCGAGGCATCCAGAGGTATACTCGAGAGGGCTTACACCCAACAAAGGAGACGACTTATGGAACTGTACTGCGGAATCGATCTGCATAGCAACAACAGCGTTGTTTCGGTTATCAATGAAGAAGATTCTATTGTTGAAGAGAAGCGCCTCGACAACGATTTAGAAGTCATTGCAGCTCTCTTAAAACCTTACCAATCAAACTTATCCGGGATTGTTGTTGAATCAACCTACAATTGGTATTGGCTCGTTGATGGTTTGATGGATCAAGGCTTTCCAGTTCATCTTGCTAACACATTAGCTATTCAGCAATACAATGGCCTGAAGTATACGAATGATTCAACAGACGCTCGCTTCTTGGCAAAACTTTTACGATTAAACATTCTGCCAACCGGCTATATATACCCTAAAGAACTACGTGCCGTGCGTGATCTGCTAAGGCGCAGATTACTGTTAGTCAAACAACGAACAGCTCATCACCTCAGCCTACAAAGTATGATTAATCGCCATACTGGTGTGCGGCTCAATGCCAATCAGATAAAACAGCTAACAGAGCAAGCGTTGCACGCCCATTTTTTTACAAGTGCTGCGCAGCTAAGCGCATTAACGGAATGGCAGATGATGCAAGAGCTAACGGAGCAAATCACCAGGATCGAAAGCTTTGTTCTGAATGAGTGTCTACCTGACAAGGCTTATTCCATCCTCACAAGCATTCCTGGTGTGGGTAAAATTCTTGCAATGACAATCATGCTAGAAACCGGACCAATCGAGCGATTTCCGAGTGTTGGAAATTATTCATCCTATGCTCGTTGTGTGCCATCAGACAAAATTAGCAACGGTAAATCCAAGGGTAAAGGAAATACAAAGAACGGCAACAGATATCTCGCGATGGCCTTCGTTGAAGCGGCTCACTATGCGACGATCTGGAACCCAGATATCAAACGAGCCTATCAACGCAGGCTTAAAAAAGCTCCAACGATGGTTGCCAAAAAAGCAATTGCCAACAAATTAACCCGCGCGTGTTATCACATGCTGAAGGAGAAAACGATGTTTGATGTAAAGCTCGCATTTGGTTAGACGATTTTCAGGCAAAGAGATCAAAAGGGGTATGGTTAACCTACGGCTTTGAATATCCTTTGCCTGAATCTAATTTGGTTTAGTGAAGTGCCCTCTGCGTAAGCTCTCCGGAGACTGACTTTGAGTCTTTTACTCTGTACCAATTAGCTACGCAGGGGTACTGATTATTTAATGGGGCATGAATATGCCAGGGGCCAACAATATTGCGCTTCAAAGGCGCAGCTGTTCGCCTTGATCCTGATGGGTGACTGAAGCACTTCCTTTTGAAGTAGCTCGATACAACTAAATTCAGGTGTACTTCATGACAACCAAAAAATTTTACTTTTAGATATGGGTGCCAGGGCGCGCTTCGTTCAAACTCGTGCTGTTGACAAACTGCGACTTATGGGTGACCCCTTTTAATTTATGGCAAGGTTTGCCATAAAAGGTTATCCTTCAAGTTGCAGTAAACATTATTTGGAGTATTTATATGGCAACCATGAATATTTCTCTCCCAGATACTATGCGTGAATGGGTCGAATCTCAGTCTCAAAATGGCACTTATTCAAACAATAGTGATTACGTGCGTGATCTAATACGTAAAGATCAGCTACATGCTCAAAAGCTTCAAGCGATGCAATCTGCTATCACGAAAGGTTTCGAAAGTGGTGAGCCAACGTTTTTTGATAAAACTACGTTTAAGAAACGAATGAAGGGAAACACTTGATTGTCACAATTTAGGCTACTGCCAGAAGCTGAAAAGGATCTAGAGTCTATTTGGCATTATACACTTCAAAACTGGGGGCTAGATCAGGCCGAAAGCTATCTAGATGGATTGGTTGATATTTTTGAACTTCTCTCTAAAAACCCTCTAATGAGTCGGGAACGCCTTGAGTTCTCTCCTTCTGTTCGCATTCATCATCATGCGCATCATCTTGTTGTTTTCATAATCTCAGAAGTTGGCATTGATATAGTCAGGGTTCTTCATGACTCAATGGATGTTGATTCGCACTTAGAATAGAGCAAAAAACAATAGTTAATACCTTAGGAAAAAACTTTAAATCTGATCTGAAAAGACTGAATTTTGAGGGTTCGATTTCGTCTGCTTTTCAATGGAAGTGGCCACATTATGGTCGCAATACCACGAGTAAACCATTGATTTAAATGGTGCCCCCTCCCCGGCTTGAACGGGGGACCTACCGATTATGAGTCGGGCGCTCTAACCAGCTGAGCTAAGGGGGCATTTTGGAAAAAATCGGGGCGCATTATAATGCGCCCGTGCTTAAGATACCAGCCTGGATTTAATTATTCGTCCAGAAAGCTTCTTAAATGATCGGATCGGCTTGGATGGCGCAGTTTTCTGAGCGCTTTGGCCTCGATCTGACGAATACGCTCACGCGTAACATCAAACTGCTTACCAACTTCCTCGAGTGTGTGATCGGTGTTCATTTCAATACCGAAGCGCATCCGCAATACTTTTGCTTCACGTGCGGTCAAGCCTGCCAGCACCATGCGAGTAGACTCTTTCAGACCCTGGCTGGTCGCCGTATCAATCGGCGATTCTGCCATGCTGTCTTCGATAAAGTCACCCAGATGTGAATCTTCATCATCCCCGATAGGGGTTTCCATGGAGATCGGCTCTTTGGCAATTTTCAGCACTTTACGCACTTTGTCTTCAGGCATATCCATGCGCTCACCCAGTTCTTCGGGAGTGGGTTCACGCCCCATTTCCTGAAGCATCTGGCGGGAAATACGATTCAACTTGTTAATTGTTTCGATCATATGCACCGGAATACGGATGGTACGCGCCTGATCCGCAATGGAACGGGTAATAGCTTGGCGTATCCACCAAGTTGCATAGGTTGAGAACTTGTAACCGCGACGGTATTCAAACTTATCGACGGCCTTCATCAAACCAATGTTGCCTTCCTGAATCAGATCAAGGAACTGCAAACCTCGATTGGTATATTTCTTGGCAATAGAGATAACCAGACGCAAGTTTGCCTCGACCATTTCTTTCTTGGCGCGGCGGGCTTTGGCTTCGCCGATAGAAACACGACGGTTAACATCTTTGATTTCGGCAACGGTCATGCCGGTTTCGGCAGCCATTTCCATTATCTTACGTTGAGCGCGGGTAATTTCGACGCGATTTTCTTCTAATTTTGCAGAACAAGGGTGGCCTTCGGCAATGAGCTCATCGATCCAATCCAGGTTAGCCTCATTACCGGGGAAGCGTTTAATAAACTCTTTCCGATCCATACCACACTGTTTGGCACACAATGCCATCACTTCACGTTCGTTCAAACGGATGACATCATTGGTACCACGCACCTGATTGATCAGCGCATCAAACTGCTTGGCATTCAGCTTGAACGGTGCAAATATGCGGCCCAGCTCATTATATTCTTTAACCGCTTCTTTATGACTACGGTCGTATTTTTTCTCTGCTGCCTGGGCAACCGCCAGCTGAGCGCGCAATTCTTCCATGCGCAAACGTACTTCTTCCGGATCCGGGCCTTTATCCGCTTCGTCATCGGAATCAGATGCGGTGTCATCGTCATCATCATCCACGACATCATCGTCATCAACAACCACGTCAATATCGTCGGAATCAAGATCGACAGGGATTTCTTCTACTTCATCGGGATCAACAAAGCCCGAGAGAATATCGCTCAGGCGACCTTCTTCCTGTACCGCTAAATCGTATTTTTCAATAATGGATTGCGCAATGCCGGGAAAATGCGCAAGAGATGCCATAACATCGCGCACGCCTTCTTCAATGCGTTTTGCAATGCGAATTTCACCCTCACGGGTTAACAGCTCAACCGTACCCATTTCGCGCATATACATACGCACCGGATCAGTTGTTCTGCCTGCTTCAGTTTCGACAGCAGCCAAAGCCGCCGCAGCTTCAGCTGCCGCCACTTCATCAGTTGAATCGCCATCGGACATTAACAGGGTATCGGCATCGGGCGCGACTTCAACGACTTGAATACCCATGTCGTTGATCATGCGAATGATGTCTTCAACCTGATCCGGATCTGCGATATCTTCTGGAAGATGGTCATTTACTTCTGAGTAAGTCAGGTACCCTTGTTCTTTACCGCGAGCAATGAGATCTTTTAAACGAGACTGTTGTGAATTGCCTGACATGTTCACCCTATTGGTTGGTGGCCGATCAAAAAATAGTCGGACATTATATAGAAACTTTGGTTTGCAACCAAATCAATATGGTTCGAAAATGAAAATTTTCAAGCCCGATTTGTAATTACCTACCCCTATTTTGCCTAAATTTAAGCTTAGACTGAATTTACTTGGATTTGATGACTGATATTGAACGTAATGCCTTTTTTTCTTCCTCTGTCATTTGGCTGGGCGATTTGAAAATTTTAGTGGCTTTCAACGCGTCTGCCTGAATTTTTTCTTTTTTTACGCGCTGCAGCACATCTTCTGCCACCGCGATTGCCTGTTCAGCTGTTGGCAGCCACTCCAGGCGGTCAAATAAATTATAAAAACGTGCACGATGGCCGGCTTTATCTGTCGCCAGACGATAGAGCAGGTCTTCCGTTTTTTGAATACGGGCACCGGCAAGGTAGCCCGCAAGCTCAATAGCGTGCGGGTAGTTGGGTAAGCCATCTACAGCTATCAATATTTCGGCAGCCAGCTCGGGCTGATAATACATTGCCAAACATAAGGATATATCCGGATCCGGCATAATTTTGTCGCCAGCCAGATCCTTAGCGCCCGGGAGCGGTTTATCTCCCGGCTTATGCCATTGATAACTGAGTTGATTCAATCGCTGGCGTAGCGCGGCTTTAAATACCGGTGAACGAATCTGATTTAGCTGCGGTTCAACCCGCTGCTTTAATATTCCCTTGTGTTCCGCCTGGTTCAGGTTCAGGTCTGCTGCATAAATTTCAAACAAGAACTCGGATAAAGGCCGGGCATTTTCAATGCGCTGTTCGAACGCCTCTTTCCCTTCCTGTCGAACCAGTGTATCGGGGTCTTCACCCTGCGGCAGAATGAGAAAACTTAGCTGCATGCCATCCTCATACAAAGGCAAGGCATTTTCCATGGCTTTGCGCGCGGCTTGTAACCCGGCATTATCACCATCAAAACAGAACACCAGATTAGGACATCGACGCAACATGTGCGACAGGTTTTCAGCATTGGTCGCCGTGCCGAGTGTTGCAACCGCATAGCTGATACCGTACTGAGCGAGCGCCACCACATCCATATAACCTTCAACCACCAGCAATCTTTCCAGCTTACGGTTGGCCTGATTTGCTTCAAACAAGCCGTAAAGCTCCCGACTTTTATGAAATACCTCAGACTCAGGGGAGTTAATGTATTTTGCCTTGTCATCCCCCAATGTGCGACCGCCAAAGGCAATCGTTTTACCGCGGCTATTGCGAATGGGAAACATGATACGATTCTGGAATAAATCGTAGAGGCGCGTGCCTTTATCTGAAATGGTGCGCGTCTCGATAAGATACTTAACCACATCCGGAGTGGCAGCCGAGCTTAGAAAGTCTGCCTGCGCCGGGGCAAAGCCTATCGAAAACTGTGCAATCACTTCTTCAGAGAGACCACGCCTGGCAAGATAGTCTTGCGCATGCTTTTTATCAGGATGGTTTTTCAGCGCCTCCCGATAACGAATATTGGCATACTCAAGCGCATCCCACATTTTGTTTTGCAAGCTATAAACCTGCTTGACTGACTCATCACGAGGTATCTCAACACCCGCAATTTTGGCCAGTTCCTCCACCGCCTCATTAAAACTCAGATTATCATGTTCACGCAAAAAACTGATACTGTCGCCGCTCGCACCACAACCAAAACAGTGATAGAAATTTTTCTGGATATTAACGTGGAAAGAAGGTGTTTTTTCTTGATGGAACGGGCAACAGGCTGTCAGCGTGGCGCCACTTTTTTTAAGGGTAATACGCGACCCGACTACATCCGCAACCGGAACACGCTCAACGAGATCTGCGATAAAATCCTGGGGAATTAAACCTGCCATACTGTTTATTCACCTTTCTAGGAATAATCTGTTTGCAAGGTCGTCAGGCGTTAGATTCCGATAAGTTGAACGCTTTACTTTGACAGCAACAAGGGCAGCTATCAGCATTCAAAAAAACAAATCGGCTATTAACAGCCCTGAAAAGTCATGAAAGCGATTGTTTAACGATTTGACTGACCGCACCCACATCGGCACGACCCTGAAGCTGAGGCTTCAGAATGGCCATCACTTTACCCATATCCCGCACGGATTCCGCTGATGATTCTTTAATCGCCTGACTTACCATCTCGGCAATTTCAGCATCACTCAGAGCTTCCGGCAAAAATTCTTCGATGACAGCAATTTCTGCCAGTTCGATATTTGCCAGATCATCACGACCCGCTGCCTGATATTGATTGATCGAGTCACGTCTTTGCTTAAGCATCTTATCGAGCACAGCAAGAACACGGGCATCGTCCAGCTCGATGCGCTCATCCACTTCGATACGCTTGAATTCTGACATGATGAGTCGAATAGCGGAAAGACGATCCTTTTCGCGCGCACGCATAGCATCTTTCATTGCTGACGCAATGGAGGCTTTAATGGCAGATGTTTCGTTAGTCATGTACTCGTTCACCTGAAGTTCTATGCAGCAAGGGGGAAAGTATCTATAACTCCCCTGCCGTCATTGAATGAGTGTCGGGACTTAGCAAATATCGTATAGGTATTTACTTAACTACTCGTATAGCTCTAACTATTAGTACATGCGCTCAAAGCGTTTGGTTTCGCGCTGAACTTTCTTAGCATGACGCTTAACCGCAGCGGCAGCCTTACGCTTGCGTACTGACGTTGGCTTTTCATAGAATTCACGACGACGAACTTCAGACAAAACGCCTGCTTTTTCACAAGTACGCTTGAAACGACGCAGAGCGATATCAAATGGTTCGTTTTCTTTCAATTTTACTGAAGGCATTCAAATTACCATTAATGTAAGTGTGTGTTTTACACTGTGCTCAAAATATAGGCACAGGTCTACTAGGGGCGCGAATTTTAATTGGATTTTTTCAGCAAGTAAAGTGATAAGCTATAAAAACCCGACAACTCGATGCAAGATCATTAAAACACCTTCCAAAAGGAGACTTTTAGCACATGTCGTTAACACAATTTATTGAACGCCTGAACAGCCCGGACACCGCAATACAGATAACATTTCAGGAAACCATGGACCTCATAGACCGTTATTATGTTTTCACACCCTGCGCGTTTCAAAATGGCGATCAATATAACGCTGCGGGACAAAATAATGGTTCCTGCAAATTATTCGCGTTTGCAAAGCTTCACCAGTTAAATGAAGAACAAACCCTGAACTGCTTTGGCCACTATTATCACGAAGATGTACTGCTGCACCCCGAAGCCAATGATCACCAGAATATTCGCAACTTTATACGTTCAGGCTGGTCTGGTGTTAAATTTGAGGGCATACCCTTACACCTAAAATAACCAAGCTTCACGCGCATAATACAGAGGCCCAGCTATACTCTAGTCATTAATCATTAACGGCAACTATGGCTGGC
>JBFHPN010000019.1:0-12150 GCA_041592735.1 Oleiphilaceae bacterium
CTGGCGTTGCACTGTCTTTGATATACAGCACGGCGCCTGGGCGAAATTCTGCAGGCTCAGTAAGGTTGGAGGTAAAACGATCACCGTCGGCATTGTTTAGTGGGCGCTTGATATATGCGATAGGTTGTTCCACGACAACCGGATCACTGCCCTGCCCGCTGTTACCTGAACCACATGCGCTGAGCAGCAAACTACTGAATATTACTATCAGGAAAGATTTAATGCGTTTATGCAGCGATAAATCGGGGCCTTTTGTTAACAACAGAGCTTGCTTGATGGCGCGGTTCACAGAATGAGTGATAGCCTGTTCACACTTACGCACAAAGTGGTACGTTGATACGTAATGTTTTGTAATGTTGTCTGGATTCACATCATTCTCCCTTTTCGACATACTGCTATGCTTATTTAAGCAGTTTGAGCCTTAACTCCTTGATATAGCGTAGCTTGATACGCTGATTAGACAAGAAGTTTATGGCTTAAGTATGTCTGGTTCTCGCGTACATTCCAGACGATTTAGGTAAGCCAATGTAATCCTGCCAAGCAGTGCACAAAACTAATGTGGGTAGATAAACTACACTTTAAATACGGAAATTTTCAACCGATTTAGAAATTATCAAACTAAACCGGTGAATCAAGCGACACTATTTCGAGGGAAACTGTTATGTCTGCTTCTAAAAACAACGCTGTCAGCCGCTCTGCCATTCTGGCATTCTCAGGCGTGCTGCTACTTGGTGCATCTCAACTTGGGCATGCAGACGAACGTGACCAGGCAAAACGAATGCATGACCGGATCGCCGGCGTGCCACCCAGCGCCGAAGTTCTGGATGACATGGCAGCAGACATTGCAGCAGGGCGTGCTGAAGACGCCGCATATACGGCTATGGAGCACAGCGCTTTTTACAATGTCACCTTGAAAAACCTCGCCGCGCCCTGGACCAACGAAGCCATGACCAGCTTTGTTCCCCTTAACGACTACACCGCTACGGTTATTGGCTTGGTAAGAGATGACGCAGATTTCAGAACCGTTCTGTATGATGATGTGCTCTACGAGGGGGATGGTTCTTTAAACCTGACAGCCTATTCCCCCCAAAACAACCTCCACTATGAGGCACTTGAGGCGGGTGGCTACAGCCTTAAGGATAATCTGGTTCGGGTCGCACAATCCAGCAGGCTTGGGATTCCTGCTTCAGCCACCGCAGGTGTCATGACTACGCGCGCGTCCGCACAAGCCTTTTTGATAGACGGTACCAACCGTGCATTATTTCGCTTTACCGTACTGAATCACCTTTGTCATGACATGGAACAGCTCAACGATACGAGCTTGCCTTCCGATAGAATCAGACAGGATGTTTCTCGCAGCCCGGGCGGCGACAGCCGGATATTTCTGAATAACTGTATCGGCTGCCACAATGGCATGGACCCTCTGACTCAGGCATTTGCATATTATAACTACGAATACGATACCGATGCCGACCCGGACGGTTTACTCGGCAGAATGGTGTATAACGATATCGGCATGATCGATACGTTTACAGGCACCCGGGTGCAAAAGAAATATCGAATCAATGCCACGAACTTTGAATATGGCTATATTACGGAAAATGATCGCTGGGATAATTACTGGCGACAAGGTCAGAATCAACTCCTTGGTTGGGATGGAAGTTTAAGTGGCTCAGGCAATGGGGCAAAATCCATGGGCCAGGAGTTAGCGCATTCCGAGGCCTTTGCATCCTGCCAGGTAAAGAAGGTTTTCAAAGCGGTTTGCCTTCGCAATCCGGTAGATTCGGTGGATAGAAACCAGATCGACATCATAACAGCCAGCTTCCAGTCCAGCGGTTATCGACTCAAACAAGTATTTGCGGAAAGTGCCGCATACTGCATGGGAGAATAAGCAGATGAACGAATTATTTCACACGAAAACCCCTGTCAGACTGCTTTTCTCGTGCCTGGCCGCAGTGCTTGCCATTACCCTGGCAGGCTGTGGCGTCGACAGCGGTGCAGATAGCCAGAGCAATCCGGATACTCGACGCCTAAACACCCCTTCAACCACCTATTCCGGCCCGGCACCGAGCACTCAGGATGCACAGAATTTTAAACTCAGCCTATGGGATAATATCGTCATTCCCGGACGCTGTGTTGATTGCCACAATAGTGAAACCAATAACCAGAGCCCATTATTTGCAGACTTCGCCAACGTGAATACGGCGTATGCCGCCGCCAACACCATCGTCAATCTTGAAGATCCTGCGACCTCGCGTTTGGTCACTAAAGTGGGCGAAGGCCACAACTGCTGGTTAACCAGCGATTCTGCCTGTGTGGATATCATGACCCGATATATTCAAAACTGGTCGGGTAATTCAGGTGGAAGCGCTAAAGAAATTGTGTTGCGAGCCCCCACCGATATTAAAGACCCTGGCGCGACAAAAAGCTTTCCTGCCGACACGGCCGATTTCAGCAGCACCGTTTATCCCCTGCTGACCCAATATTGCCAGAACTGCCATGTCGAAGGCATTCAGACTCCTTTTCTTGCCAGTGCCAGCATAGACACGGCCTATGCGGCTGCAAAAAGCCGAATAGACTTAAATGTTCCGGCAGGCTCTCGCTTGGTGATTCGGCTAAGGAACGATTTTCATAATTGCTGGGATGGCAACTGTGTGACCTCATCGCAAGAAATGGAAGATGCCATTAATGCGTTCATCAGCGGCATCAATACCGAGGAAGTAGAAACCGAGCATAACAGTAAAGCCCTGACATTGATCGGTGATGGTCTGGTTGCCAATTCTGGTGGCCGTTTTGAAGACAACATCATCGCCTTATATGAATTCAAGGAAGGCACCGGCGTTATTGCCAACGACACCAGCGCTGTAGAACCCGCACTTAATTTGTCGCTAAGCGGCAACGTCAGTTGGGTTGGCGGCTGGGGTATTAAAGTTGGCCCGGCATACACCGATACTGATACCAACATTTCCTATCGCAATGGTAAGGCGCAAGGCAGCACCACTAACAGTAAAAAACTCCACGATATGATTCGTGCCACCGGGGAATATTCGCTGGAAGCATGGGTCGTTCCTGCCAATGTGTCGCAGGAAGATGCGCGCATCATCAGCTATTCCGGCTCCAGCACATCACGAAACTTCACCCTCGGCCAAAGCCTCTATAATTACGAAGTTTTACATCGTAGCAGTACGACAGATCAAAATGCAGTGTTTGCCACTGCGGATGCTGATCAGCGTTTACAGGCCAGTCTGCAGCATGTTGTGGTCACGTTTGCGCCAGGCCAAGGTAGAAAAATATATGTGAACGGCCAGGCGACCGGTGATATCGACCCACAGGAAGCAGGTAATTTATCCGAATGGGATGACAGCTTTGCCTTTGTACTGGGCAATGAGACGGATAGCAGTTCTTTGTGGCAAGGCACCTTGCGCATGGTGGCCATTCATAACCGGGCCTTATCCGAAACCCAGATTCTGCAAAACTTCGAAGTAGGCGTAGGTGAAAAGTTTTACCTGTTGTTTAGCATTTCCCATCTTATCGACGCTGCAGAACCAAACGTGGCTGATGACTTCATTGTCTTCCAGGCGAGTCAATTAGACAGTTATAGCTACCTGTTTACCGAACCTTATTTTATTAGCCTGAATGAAGCGCCTGTGCTCAACAATATTGTGCTTAAAGGGCTTCGCCTTGGCATCAATGGTAAACTTTCCACCGTCGCACAGAGCTTCCAGACCATAGATATGGTGTTGGATAACAGCTTGTACGATTCCACGACAGGCCAAAGCATCTCTCGCTTGGGCACTTTGGTTGCCATCCAGAAAAATGCCTCAGAAGATGAGTTCTTTTTGAGCTTCGATCAGATCGCCGATAAAACCAATGTGATTGTTACTGCGCAACCCAGCCCGACCGCGCCTGTCGACTTACCTGAAGCCGCCGATATCGGTTTAAAAACCTTTGATGAAGTGAATATGTCCATGTCGGTAATGACCGGCATCCCAACCACCGACAGCAAGGTACAAGCCACATTTGAAAAGGTGAAACAACAACTGCCAAGTATTGAAAACATCGATGGCTTTTTATCTGCACATCAAATGGCAATGACCCAACTAGCCATACAATACTGTGATGCGCTGGTTGAGAACACGTCGCTGCGTGCTGAGTTTTTCCCGGGTTTTAACTTTGCAACCAATGCCAATACCGCATTTGATAGCGCTGGCCGGAATTTAATTATCAATCCGCTTGTGGCTAATTTTGTGGGTACCAATCTTGGATCCCAACCGGCGACGCTCGACATACAAACTGAACTCAACAGTTTAATAGATACCTTAAATAGCTGTGCCACGACCGCATCTTGTGATGCTCAAAGGACGCCGACCATCGTCAAGGCAAGTTGTGCAGCCGTGTTAGGAAGTGCGACCACGCTGGTGCAATAAACCCGCTGGCAGCATTTATACCGACACAACCGAACATAGACAGAATACTTTATAAAGGATCAGGCATATGATTATCAAACCCACTCCACGACAGACGTTTGAGATCAACGCACCGCTAAGACATAACGATCATGGCAGGCCTAAAACACGAAGAGAGTTTATTTCTCAAGGTTTTCTGGCAGGCACAGCCAGTGTGTTTGGAGGTTCAATCTTCAGTTTGTTTGCCAATCCTGGCAAAGCTTTTGCTGAACTGTCACCCGACTTGCAGGCGCTTAAAAACAGCTGCGGTATTGCCGTACAAGGTGCAGGCAAAATACCCTTTATCTGCTTCGATCTGGCAGGCGGCGCAAACATAGCCGGCTCCAATGTGCTGGTTGGTGGCCGTGGCGGCCAAAAAGATATGTTGAGTACCGCTGGTTACAGCAAGCTTGGACTGCCGCCGGATATGATCCCGGAAGCCACGAATCCTGATAGCATGACCAATGATTTCATCAATGAAGAATTAGGCCTGGCTTTTCATTCAGACAGTGCTTTTTTGCGCGGCATTATGGAAAAAACATCCCCCGCAACCCGAGCCAATATTAACGGTGTTGTGATACCTGCCCGCTCAGAAAATGATACCGGCAACAATCCTCACAATCCGCTGTATGGTATTTATAAAGCAGGGGCTGACGGTTCGCTGTTAAGCCTGATCGGCTCACGAAGTTCCGATTCTGGCGGCAATTCAATGGCCCCAAGCGACTTGATTGATACCAGAGTTCGTCCAACCAAAATAGACCGGCCAAGTGATGTAACCGGCTTGGTCGATGTAGGCGATCTGGTCGGATTATTAAGCCAGGAAGATGCTGTAGCCGTTATGGAATCGATTCAGCGAATCAGCGACAAAAAAATGAATCAGTTGAATACCAGAATCAGCACTGATGAAGTGATAAAGGATCTGGTTCGATGCGGCTATGTTAAAAGTGCTGATTTGGCAGATCGATTCGGCAACCCTTCCTCACTCAACCCGGAACTGGATCCGGATATTGTAGGCAATGGAGCCATTTTCAGTACAACAGAATTCAATAACGATGGCGAGTTCAGAAAAACCGCATCGGTCATGAAACTAGTCGTCAATGGCTATGCAGGCGCCGGTAATATCACAATGGGGGGTTATGACTATCACACAGGTGAGCGCGCAACAGGTGAATTACGTGACCTTAGGGTGGGCCGGTGCATGGGCGCTTGCCTTGAATACGCATCTCGCCTGGGACGCCCGCTGATGATTTATGTTTTTTCTGACGGTTCAGTAGCCAGTAACGGCATGGTGGATAACTCAGAAAATGGCCGTGGCAAAGGCGTATGGACAGGCGACAACCAATCGACAGCGGCTTCCTTTTATTTAGTCTATAACCCGAACGGAAGACCCACCGCCATACGTAATCAGATTGGTTACATGCGCACAGATGCCTCTGTCGAAACCTCATCCACTCCCGCCGCCAATAACGTAAACTTACTGGTACAGACCGTGTTGTTAAATTATATGGCATTACATGGTGAGCAAGGTCAGTTCAGCAGCGTGTTCCCGCAGCAGGGTTTAGGTAACGCTACCCTGCAGGATACACTGATTGGCTTGGCACCGATCAGTTAGAGGCGGTATAAGTGAGCGATACGCGCAAGGATGCTTATTCGGGTCGTGTCAGACCCTCGGAATAATGCACCTTGCCATGCTCATCGATCAGTATTGCGTCAATCCCTTCCAAACGATTTACTAAGGTCATCCCCTCTTTCAGACCCATCACGAAGATAGCTGTAGAAAGACCATCGCTGGTTATGGTATCCGGTGCCAGCACTGTAACGCTTTGCAAGCCTTTTGCAGACTTTCCGGTTTTGGGCGAAATGATATGATGGACGCGTTCCCCGGCATCATCGATAAAATACCGTTCATAATCACCTGAGGTAGAAATAGACACATCACTTAGGGGAAGCATCAAGGCCGGTTCTTTATCTGAACGCGGATGCCGGACCCCGATAATCCAGGGTTTGCCACGCTTATCGCCCAGCAAACGCATATCGCCCCCTGCACTCAGATGCGCATGCTTAATCCCTTGTTTTTTTAATAGCTTGATTCCCAGATCTACCGCATATCCTTTTGCGATGCCCCCTAAATCCAGAATAATGTCTTCCTTAAGAAACGCAATTGAACGCTTGGTGTTATCAAGCTTGATATGTTTGTAGTTGATTTGCTGGATATTCTTTTGAATCTCAGCATCCAGAGGCTTAAGCCGTTTACGATAGTCGTAAAGATAGCCCACCGACGCAAAGGTGATATCAAAAGCCCCCTGACTTAACTCAGAGATCGACATCGCAGCAGACAACACAGAAAACAACGAAGGCGAGACCACAACGGGTTCTTGTGCGGCAAGACGGTTGACAAAAGATAGCTCTGACTCATAGGTATAACGCGTCATTTGCTGCTCTATCTCATCAAACTCTCTGAATACAACCGAACTGACATAACTTGCCCGCAGAGCATCTTCTTCCCATAAGACAAGGCTGATAGGCGTAGTCATGGCGACGTAATTAAATTGATGCCAATTGGCCTGGGCCGGCCAGCAAAAAAGATTCAATACTGTAAACAGTAACGCAGCAAATACCTTGTTCATAAAACACGCCTTCCCTGAAATTGGATACTAAAAAAAATACTTCACAACTGAGTCAAAAACATTAGAATGGATCAGGCATGTATCAGTGGAAATGGATTCCACGGAGCATTAATAAATGCTTATCACCTACATGCTCTAATTTTAAAAGACGCAAGGAGCGACCTTATGAAAGTGATTTCAACCCTCAGTACATTGTTTTTACTGCTTATCTTAACTGCCTTTTCAAGCCATGGCTATGCCGAAGACCCCTTGTCTTCACCCACGACCATTCTCAACATCAACACCGCCAGCCCGGAACAGATCTCGCAGCATCTGAAAGGAATCGGCCTTAAGAAAGCACAGGCCATCGTTGCCTATCGCCAGAATTATGGTGAATTTCAACTCCTTGAAGAGTTAACAGCAGTCAAGGGGATCGGTCAGGCGACGCTGGAAAAGAACCGGCATTTGATTAGTTTGGAGTAGATTGATCGTTGGTCTAACTAAATATTGTATCTTATTAACTTACTGATTCATTGAATCAGTAAGTTAATAATTTATTCAATCACTTAAACGCGATTAAAAAAAGAAACATAGTGTAATTTAACGCTTTTAGGAAATTCGCTTCAAATAGCCGTCTGGGGCAACAGTAATGAGTAGTTTGTTTTGAATATCCTTGTTAATCTCAAATTCTGGATGCGTTTTGAGAAATTCCCAAATTGCGGTTTTTGGGTTATCTCCTGGCCCCCAGGGCCGATCTGGATATAGGCTTTTCGGTAAATCTTCGATTACGCTATCGAATACAACACAATAACTGCCTAAACTCGTTAATGGCGCATACGCTCTTAACTCCTCAAGCACATGATCATGAGTGTGATTGCTATCCAGGCATACAAGAACCTTTGAATAATTCGATGCCAATTCATGAACCTGTTTAATTATTTCCGGAGAGGTACTGGACCCCTCGATCATTAGAATTCGACTATACATGGGATGAGATTCAATCGCTTCGCGATTATGTTCACGAATATCAATATCAATCCCTACGACCTTTCGTTTTGAATTACTCGGTGTCAATGTTTCACCAGACTCGATAGCGTCACACATATCTAATAACGCTAACATAGACGCACTAAAAATGAGTGATCCGCCATGAGCAATTCCTGTTTCAATGATCAAGTCTGGCTTTATTTCCCAAATAAGCTCCTGCATCGCAATCATATCTTGGGGATATTGAATAATGGGTCGACCTTGCCATGAAAAATTGTAGGAATATTTCTGAATGATAGAAGCATTCAAGAAGTCTGCAGTAACGTTTTTAAGCTGTTGATCTTTAGCTATGCTAGCAACTCTTTCTTCCACTTCTTTTTGAAATTCATTCATGATCGACCTCAATATAGTTAAATTGGTTGTTAGACATTTGCTTAATTTCGTTCAGATAGTTTGAATTCATGACGTAAATGGTTGAACCTTTTGGCAACAACTTAAGCGCTTCATCAGGAGAATAAACTTTCAAGCCTGTGGCAGGCAAATAACGACCCTGTTTGGCGGGATTAATATCAATAACAATGTTTACCGGCTGACCTGCTTTTTCTTTGAACAAAGCAAAAATTACTCCTTTTGAGGAGCCTCCCCATATCGCTGAGTGTTTCGGGACAACAATGTTATCCTCAAAACCTAAGGGTATCTGAACTTGATCACCGGGTTCCTTTTTGGGTGCTCTCAATGAATCCAGCTCAGCGACAACGTATATATATTGATCACCAAATAGTCTTCCGCTTTCGATCACTTTACCAAACATTCTATTGAAATCGCTAAGTCTGAAGTAATTAACATGTTCATAGTAAATATCGAACCACGCTCTGTGATTCAGTATCCATTCAAAACAGGGAACCTCAATGTAAATTCTCCCCTCACCACCATTTGCTTCCTTTAATTGTTGAAGAAAACTATAGGGATCCTGTACATGTTCTAAAACATGACGAAGTATGATTCCCTCCGCTTTGACGTCGACGCCTTTTTTAAAGAAATGACGTCTGACCCGGGGATTTGATCCCTCATAAGTTGGATCAAATCCGGTAATATCGACACCTTTAGATAATAACATTTCAAGGAAAAATCCCTTTCCGCATCCCACTTCGACTATATCTTTCTGTCCCAGGCATTGCTGTATTATCTGACTCACAGATTCAAGATGCGCACGAAAAATCGGGCTCACGCCTTGTTCATTTTGATAGGCATCATCATATTCCATAAGTTCAGGGTTAAAACTCGCATTGAAGATCAGACCCGTATATTGATCCTGGACTAATCGCATATCGCCTTTAGGACATTCTTTGGCTTCAACTTCAGTCGGATATATTCTATTCTGAAAAATTGGAAGTTGATCAAGACGATACAACTCTTTTAGATCACTAGAGCGGCTCATTTTTTTCCTTATTTAAGATGCCTACAACACAGGCTGGATCGGATGGTGATTTCTTTATTGCTCCAAATTTAAGGAGATCTCTTCGCTGATATTCATCGGCTATTCGCTCTGCTAACTCTTTTATCGTCATGGGATGACCAGAACAGATATTAACAGGACCTAAAGTTTTCCCCATCGCTACTTTAGCAATCATTGACCCTGCGACTTTCACATCCAAGTAATCCCTTATCTGATCCCCTTCTGTTAAGTCAACCGGCTGCCCTGCAGTTAATTGTGCATGAAGATAAGGAACCAGTCTCTTTTGATCCTCTCCTTCTCCGTAAAGGTAAAATAAGCGGCACCATGAGAATTCAACATTGCAAACAGAGAAAAATTTAGACAAGGTCATAAATGCAGCAGCTTTAGACGCACCATAAAGAGTAGTGGGTTTTAAGGGAGTATCAATCGTTAACCAGCCTCTCGTTAAATCATATTCAAAACACGTCCCAATACCGACAAATCGTCGCACACCAGCTTTTGCCGCGCCTTGAGCCATCTGCAAACTACCAGATAAACATTCAAGGTTTTTGGATGATTCAAGATATTTCCCTGGCTCGGCATACCATGCTGCATGGATAACCGTAACCACATCACGACATACCTCATGCCACCAATCAATTGATTCTGAAAACAGATTCTCGGTAAAAATGACCTTTTCAAAGCGCTCTTGATTTATCAGCTTGGTATTGCCAGATCGAACTATTATTCGAACTTTCATCTTTTTTTCGAGCAATACGTTTATTATTTGTTTTCCTACGAAACCCGTGGCGCCTGTCACTAATATGATGCCTGACATAATCAATCCAATCACAAAATCCTTTAATTGCTTTTTTAGTTGGCCGATAAAGTATCGGTCATTTAATACACCTGATAATGAAGTATGAGTTTTTCATATTTATATGAGCCGAGTATAAAATCAGTACGGTGCTTTTTGTTTTAAGTTCATTTACAAACTATAGTCTTAATATCAGGAAATAAACTTTAAAACTTAACTTAAATTGTTTAGGGCGCTCTTTTTTCGTAAATATCAACATGAAACTTATTTATAATTAACCATATCTCAGATTCTCATGTAAAACGAAAATCAGAATTGAAAGCCAACAACACACCTCAGCAGCAATTCAAATGGACAATTCAGATAATAATCACACCTCGAATAGCTCAAATTTAATCACCACTATTATCCCCACATATAGACGCCCCGAACTGCTCAAAAGAGCCATTGATAGTGTTCATCGGCAAAATATAGAAGGTATTATGGTGTCGGTTTTTGATAACAATTCAGGTGATAATACTAAAAATATTGTTAATACATTTAAAGAATCAGGATATTGCATCACATACCATGAACACCCGACGAACATTGGAGCAATAGCGAATTTTGAATTTGGAATAAAAAGCGTCAAATCTCCCTATTTTTCTATTCTTTCAGACGATGATTACCTACTTCCAGATTTTTATAACTATGCAATTTCAGCTCTCGAACAAAATCCTGAGCTGATGTTTTGGGCAGGTATAACCATTAACGTGGATGAAGAAAACACTATATGGGATGCCAGAGTGGATAGATGGCCACGAGAAGGAATATTTTCTCCACCAGAAGGCATAACACATATTCTCAATGGAATGTCACCAACATGGACGGGCATTGTCTTTCGAAAAGAAGTCCTGGACTCAATAGGTTTACCCGATAAACATGTTCTCGGGCCATCTGATTTAGACTTTGTGCTTAAAATAGCAGCCAAACACCCTTATATGATTCAAAAGCATCCGTCCGCGGTGTTTACTTTGAACACAGCGTCCTTTAGCAATACACAACCACTGTCTTCATTTTGGCCGGGGTGGAAAAAAATGTTCATCAATATTGAAATGGCTATCTCTAATTACGATGACGAAAGTAAACGGAAAATCATGCAGACACTTCATAATGATGCAATTCGAATGCTTTTCAGAAGAGGCGCTAACGCTCTTGCACAAGGTCGAAATGATTTCGCAAAAGATGCAGCACAAGCTCTTAGAAATGATTGCGGTAAACCTGGTTTGGCATTAATACTTTCTTTACTTGCCAATATTTGTTCTGGACTACCCTGGTTTCAAAAATTCTATAGAAAAACCTATTTGTTTGCCGAGAAAGGGATTATTGAGAAAAAAGCTAATTTAAAAGAAAAGTTCAAAGATCTTATTCAGACGCTCTGAATATTTTTTTGATTAATTATAATCTTTAACTGTTTGCGCACCCCGCTTGATATCAAAAAAGCTGGTGTTGCTACCAAGCTGAACACGAACAATAACTGAAAAAATCCATATATATTTCTGGTTACTTCAGATAACCAAGATGAAAGGCAAAATGCCACAAAAAAAGCAACAATAAAACTGGGTAAAGAATCTCTAAATATCCACTGTAATAATTCACCCGGCAATAATCTGCGATGTATAAGCGGCATCGCCAGAAAGACATAGCTCAAATTCAATAAGACGGACAAACTAGCTGCTCCCACTATTCCATATTCGTTGATGGCAATATAACTGAAAGGGATAGCAATTAAGATAAGCACGGAATTGAATAAAATAGTTAATTGCGTCCAGCCGTTGGCTAATTGCATCGCATAGGGAATCATAACCAGCCCATTTAGAA
>JBFHPN010000020.1:0-11977 GCA_041592735.1 Oleiphilaceae bacterium
CTCATCAGTAATGATACTTTTGATCCCCATCGTCAATAATTGATCAATGCGTTCAATGGTATTTACCGTCCAGCAGGAAATTTCCAGGTGCTTTAGAGATGCTTGAGCCACTAACTTGGCACTCGCGAGTTGGTGGTTTAATACCAGCAACTCGGCCTTAATTTCAACGCAGGAAGAGATGGGCCGCTGGTATAAAAATTCACAGACATACCCGGTTCTTATTCTGTCAGTTTTAGACTTAATGAGTGATAAGAACCATTTATTTGTTGATGTGATATGACAACGCTCGAATAAATCATGTTGCGCAATAAACTCGGATAGCTTCTCCGCAATGATAGCCAGCGTGTCGCGTCTGTCTGTTTTAACTTCAAATTGCCAGCTTTCCGTTGCAGCCACCGCCTGATAAACACTTTCAAGCTTGGCTATATGACAAGGGGTTGGCCAGCCAGGCGTATTTAAGCGAGCATCTAAAACCGATAATTGGTGATAGGGGAGACTGCTTAGTTTTTTATTAATACCACTGGTTCGTTTAAGGGTTTTATCATGATAAACGATAAGCTCTTTGTCCGCAGAAAGCTGGATATCGAGCTCAAAATGCCGACAACCGTTTTCAAATGCATGTCTGAAACTTTCAACGGTATTTTCTGGCGCCTCATTTCGCGCACCACGATGTCCAATGATTTTCATAAATCATTCCAAAAAAAGAGTTTATTATTGGTTGTTGAAGGAACTATTAATTAGTGTTGGCGGCGATGTGTTTAGCTTCAATAAACTGAACATGCGGTACATAAATCAGATCGGCCACGCGCCGTATTAAGTGCTCTTCAAAGCGGTCAATATGCTGATCAGTATAGGCAATCTTCCACATATTAATGATGAGTTGAAACTTTTCATCAGCCTTAAAATGATCGTTAATAATACGCGTATATTCATAGAGAGATGTCGACTGCGTCGAACGATCTTTGGCAACGTCTATAAGCAACTGTTTATCGTCATCCGTTAATTCGTAGAGCGTATCTAGTATCTCGATCAAACGTTGCTCTTCCTGGTCTGACAGGTCATGATCCGCTTTGGCAACCTCGATCAATAAAGCAACAGCGGCTATTCGGATATCCTGTTCCGAATGCTTCGCTGTAGGCTCATTTGAAATGATGAGATTCTTCAGTAATTTAGAAATCAAACCAGTTGCTCGCGTATTAAGGTTTCAAGTAAAACCTGATCTTCTGCAAATTTACGAATACCTTCAGCAAGTTTTTCCGTCGCCATGGGGTTTTCATTAAGTTGCCAGCGAAACGCACTCTCGGTAAGCACTACAGATTTTGCTTTAGACGCCTGGTTAGCCTTAAGTTTTTGGCCGAGTGGCGCATTATCTTCTGCGAGTTTTTCAAGTAGTTCTGGGCTGATGGTTAAACGATCGCAGCCGGCTAATTGTTCGATTTCTTCGATATTTCTGAAACTCGCACCCATTACAATAGTGTTATAGCCACATGCTTTGTAGTAATTATAAATTTCAGTCACAGAGATCACACCGGGGTCTTCTTCTGGTAAGAAGCTGTCTTTTCCGGTGGATTTTTTATACCAGTCCAAAATTCTGCCAACAAAAGGTGAGATGAGATATACCCCAGCTTCTGCAGCGGCCACCGCTTGCGCAAAGCTGAATAATAAGGTCAGATTGCATTGAATGCCTTCTTGTTCAAGCACCTTGGCAGCTTGAATGCCTTCCCATGTCGAGGCGATTTTGATAAGAATACGATCTTTCGAAATGCCATTTTGTTCATAAAGCGCGACCAAATGCCTGGCTTTCTCGATGGTTGCTGCAGTATTAAATGATAAACGCGCATCCACTTCTGTCGACACTCGACCGGGAATGTATTTGAGAATTTCAGTACCAATCGCAACAGCCAGATGATCACAAGCACTCTCTATCTGTAAAGACAGGTCAGGGCTTTTGCTTTTGGCATAGGCAACTGAATTGGCGACCAGACTTTTGTATTGATCCAGCTTTGCAGCTTTAAGCAGCAGAGAAGGATTCGTTGTTGCATCTTGCGGCTGCCATTTTTTAATTGCTTCGATATCGCCGGTATCGGCAACAACGGTCGTCATTGACTTAAGTTGATCGAGTTTATTCATGATTATCCACTACCATTAATGTGCTTGAAATTCATTTTCCGGAACACACAGTAAAGCATTTTCCAGGACAGATAAACCTGCATCCGATTTATGCGCATGCTCACTTAAATAACGTCGGAAACGCTTCCCGCCAGGTTGCCCGTGAAATAAGCCCAGAATATGTCGGGTGATATAACTGAGTCGTTGGCCTTGCGTTAACTGGGCTTCAATATACGGATACAGGCCGCGTATGACGTCATGACGAGAAAGTAAAGGTCTTTCATTAGCGTAGATCAAGGAATCCACCTCTGCCAATATCCATGGGTTTTGATAAGCCTCGCGCCCAATCATCACGCCATCCACGTGCGTTAAATGCTCAAGGCATTCAGGCATAGATTTGATGCCGCCGTTGATAATAATCTCACACTCAGGAAAATCCTTTTTCAAGGCATAGACCTTATCATACTGAAGTGGCGGTATCTCACGATTCTCCTTTGGGCTCAAGCCCTGAAGATGCGCCTTTCGTGCATGCACAATAAAGGTACGACAACCAGACTCCCTGACAGTCCCAACAAAGTCGCACAGGAAAGCATAGCTATCCAGGTCATCAATACCGATTCTATGTTTTACCGTCACCGGCAAATCACACGCTTCAGCCATTGCGGAAAGGCAATCACGAACCAGTGCAGCATGGCCCATTAAACAGGCACCAATCATATTGTTCTGCACGCGATCACTCGGGCAACCCACATTCAGGTTCACCTCGTCATACGCATAGTCTTTAGCCATCTTGGCACACTGCGCCAGCTCTTCAGGCTTAGAGCCCCCAAGCTGAAGTGCAATAGGATGTTCTTGCGTATTGTATTGAAGATGACGCTCTTTATCTCCGTATATCAACGCGCCAGTGGTCACCATTTCTGTATAGAGTAGTGCTTCTTTGGAAATAAGGCGGGCAAAGTAGCGGTAATGGCGATCCGTCCAATCCATCATCGGGGCAATACAGAAGCGTCTGTTGGGTTGTTTGTTTTCTAACATATTGATATTTAAGGCTTAATATAATTTATAAATTCCCGCCATTATATATGTGTTTAAAAAGGGGTCAAAGCCCTTTAAGCCACAAGTCAAACTTTATCCTGGCCATACCTACACTCACTGAGCTTGTCGAAGTGATTAAGAAGCTGAAAGTTGCCTCACCCTCTAGCTTAACTTTCTTCAACGTTTCTCTTCCCCAGTTGCGGACCCTGAAAAAAAGCACGAATTGCTTTGCTTTTCGATCACCTGAAAAAGTTCATCTGCCGGGATGGCAGGGCTGAAGAGATAGCCTTGAAAGTTGGGGCAGCCACAACTGGCCAAATATTGAAGCTGTTCTTTGGTTTCGACCCCTTCGGCAATGATATCAAGCCCTAATCTTGTCGCCATGGCAATAGTCGATTCAACAATGGAGGCATCGTCTTTGTCTGTTAATATATCGCGAATAAAGGTCTGATCAATTTTGATCTGATCTATGGGCAGTTTTTTGATGTAGGCCAATGAAGAATAGCCTGTGCCAAAATCATCAATCGAAAAGCGTAAGCCGATTTTTTTCAGGCGTGCCATTTTAGCCGAGACTTCATCAATATTTTCGAGCAGGAGATTTTCGGTCACCTCTAGCTCAATACTTTCAGGCCTGATGCCTGCGTTATTGATTGCTTCTAAAACTTCTGTTTCGAATTGCTGACACATAAATTGAGTTGCACTGATATTTATGGCCATGATAGAAATGGCTTGCTGTTCTTGCGCCCATTGCGCCATCTGTTGGCAGGCTTCATTTAAAATCCAGCGCCCCAGATTTAGAATGAGGCCGGTGTCTTCGCAAATGGGCAGAAATTTATTGGGTTGTATGCGGCCTTTTTCAGGAGAATCCCAGCGGATTAGCGCCTCTACCGAGGTTGATACGCCCTTGTCATTAAATTGGGGCTGATAATGCAGTTTAAATTCATTGTTTTTTAATGCTTGTCTTAGATCTTTCTCCATGGTCAGCCATGCATCTGCTTCTGCCTGCAGGCTCGGGTCAAAAAACCGGACGGTATTTCTGCCCATTTTCTTGGAGAGGTACATGGCGTTATCCGCTTGTCTGAGTAAGTCCTCGGCGTTATCGTCTTTATTGGGGAAGAGAGCAACACCAATACTAGGGGACGAATTCAGTTCATAGCCTTTAATTGAAAAGGGTGTTGAAAATAAAGCCAGGATTTTCTGAGCCAGTTTTTCAGCATTTGAGGCGGCATTACTGAGTTTGTAGCCCAGCTCGGTGGTGATAATCACAAATTCATCTCCGCCCAGGCGCGCGACAAAATCTTCTTCCCGCAAAACACTCTTGAGCCGCTTGGATACGGCAATCAGCAGCTCATCACCAATACTGTGTCCGAGAGAATCATTGATGATCTTAAAACGGTCTAAATCGATAAACATCAAGGCCCCATAAACTCTCAGACGATGACATAAAGCGATGGACTTGCTAATTTTCTCGCTATACATGCGTCTGTTTGGCAGCTCTGTGAGTGAGTCAAAATAGGCCAAACGGTGAATATTGGCTTCCTGTTCTTTTACTTCGGTGATGTCACGGAATACGCCAATGTAATGCGTTATCGTGCCCGCCCGGTTCTTGACGCCGGTAATCGATAGCCTGGCCGGGAAAATAACCCCATTCTTTTTCTTGTTCCAGATATCGCCTTCCCAAGAACCCTGTTTGAGAAGGGTGGACCACATAGCTTGATAAAAATCGCTTTGGTGGCGCCCTGAGTGAAGGATGGAGGGTTTTTGTCCAATGGCTTCTTCATTATTGAAACCGGTAATGTCGGTGAAAGACGCATTTACCCGCATAATCCAACCATCTGTATCGGTGATCATAATGCTATCCATGGTTTCAAACGCCACTGCGGCCAGTCTGGCTTCTTCAGCCAGATAGTGTTGCTGGCTGATATCATGCTCCGTGGTGGCTATGGCAAAAGGTTTGCCATAATTATCGAGCAATAGCGTGAGCGTCAGGCTGACGGTAAGTTCTGTGCCGCTTTGGGTGATTCTTTTTGATTCTACGATACCTAAATTTTGCCCTTTCAGGGTGGCGTTAAGAAAACTGCGCATCATAGCTCTGTGTTTATCCGGAACCAGATTATCCACCGATAAACGCAAGGCTTGCTCCTCTGTGTAACCAAAGAGTACTTGAGCGCCCTTATTCCAAGAGATGATGTTGCCATCCAGGTTGTAGATAATAATCGGGTCATGAGATTGGGTAACGACGGCTGCTAAATGATCTTTTTCGGCCTCTATATGACGGATCGAAGTAATATCTAAAAAGTTAATAGTCGCCCCAGAAATCGCACCGCTTGAGGTGATAAAAGGGTTAATGCGGATCAGATAAGTGCTATCACTTCCATGCGTATCTTCTATTTCAAACATCTTGCCACGTTCAAGCGTGTTCTCGACTAACGAGATGATATCCGCATCAAACAGCCCTTCGATAATTTCTTCAAGTGGCCGGCTAATGTCCTGTGGTGAAAGATTAAAGACTTGGCGCGCTTTAGGTGAGAGTTGTCTTATTTTCTTGTCGGCATCGACAAAAATGGTGACTAATTCAGAGCTGATCATAAGATTATGAATATCATCATTCAGCGCAGAGAACTCAGCGGCTTTTTGTTGAAATTCATAATTTAGTGCAATCAGTTCTTCGTTGGTGGATTGCAGTTCTTCATTCGTGCTTTGCAATTCTTCATTGCCCGATTGCATCTCTTCGTTGGCCGACTGCAACTCTTCGTTTGTGGCTTCCAGCTCTTCGACCGCCGTTCTTAAATTCTGTTTGGTAAAATACAGCTCTTCTTCAAGATCCTGAATGCGCTGTTGTGTCATTTTATCCAGATTAACCTGTTCGTCTGTATAGATGAGTGGTTTATCTGTGGGGCTGATGCGTTCAAACAGAACAACGATCAGATCGCTTTGTTTGGGGGTGCCATAGAGTTTGTGCATTCTCAGGTCTATCAGGTTAGGAGTCTGCCCCTGTTGGACCGGTATGCTTGAAAAAAACAAGGATTCGTTATTGGTCTCTAGGGTTTTCAAACCCATTGAAATGGTCAGCCGGAGATTGGGGTCAGCAAACCTCGATAAATCATTCAGTGGCTCACCACTGGGAAAATGCAGAATGCCAGTGCTGTCACCTAAGACATAAATTATCTCACCCTGAGCAGTCATTAAAAGAACAAGTGGTATGTAACGACCCGCTAAAAATTGGAGTAAACGTTCTTTTACTATGTCATCCGCGATTGTGCGGTTGTTGCTGTTTTTCTTTGGGGCGCCAATATAAGACTGATCCATGGCCATGCGCCAGCCGGGAAGGGAAGATCCAAAGAATCGGGGCTTCTTGGTTAATTCATAAATGCGCCAGCGTTCATCGATCATGTCGAAATGGGCATGGCTTGCTAGTGACTCACTGGGGGAGAGCATTAAAGCGCCACCCTTGTTCAGGCTAAAGGCAAAACAGCGCACAATATGTTGCTGGATTTCAGGCTTTAGATAAATAAATACATTTCGGCAACTGACCAGATCGATATTGCTGAAAGGGATATCTTTGGTTAAATCATGTTTGAAGAAAATGACTTTTTTCTTGAGTCCATCGCAGACCCGGTAAGCACCATCGATTTCTTGAAAATATTGGCTGAGGTGCTGTTTGGATAAATCTGCAACTTGTTTGGCGGTATAAAGGCCTTCGTTTGCTTTGCGAATGGATTCAGGATTGATATCACTTGCCAGGACCTTAATCTCTTTGGTGATTCCCTGAGAAGCAAAAAAATCAAGACATAAGATTGCAAAACTATAGGCTTCCTCGCCGGTGGCACAACCTGCTACCCAGATACGTAATTCGCGGCCCTTTGCATTCATGCATAAACGAGGGAGTATCGATGCTTTAAGCGCATCAAACGCATCTTTATCTCTGAAAAAGGACGACACACCAATTAATAAGTCCCTGCTTAAAAGTTCGACCTCTTGATTAGATTGTTCGATCAACTCTAAATAAGCGTCAACTTTATGCTCTAGTTTATTTAGTAGCATGCGCCTGGAAATGCGTCTTTTGACTGTGGACATTTTATAGCGAGAAAAATCAACTTCGCTCAGGTCTTTCAGCCTGGCCATAATTCGACGGTAGCCTTCGGAGTTTGCGTCGAGGCTCAAGCCATTTTTGTGATCCCTGATAAGGGTCGACAGCATGGGGGCGATTTTATCGGGTGCGAGGGTAATATCTGCACCACTCATCTCGATAATGCGATCCGGCATTGAACGAAACTCTGCGGTATCCGGATCTTGTACGATGACCAGCCCGCCCGCCTGACGCACCACAATTGCGCCAATGCGACCGTCATCGCTTGCGCCTGATAAGACGACAGCGATCGCCTTATCCTGTTGATCAATGGCCAGCGATTCAAGAAAGGTATTAAACGACTGGTTGCGGATATCCAGGCCTTGTTGTGACTGAAGATGTAACAGGCCTTTCGATAGCGTAACATTATAACCAGGTGGCGAAACATAAACCTGGTTGGCCTCGACAGCTTGTTGATGTTGCGCTGAATGCACGTCCATATCACAATGCTTCTGCAGCAATTCAGGTAATTTATTTTCATTGTCGGGCGACAGATGCTGAAACACAAAAAAAGCCGCACCGGAATCAACCGGTATATCTCTGAGGATCTGCTGGATGGGTGCCAGACCACCTGCTGAGGCCAGAAGTGCGACAATGCAACAGGGTACATTGTGGGTATCTGCAGGGGGGGTAATGGGGGAGCCGTCCTCAATCATTATACGCGCCTTTTGCGTTCTTATTATAATTTACAGTTAGGTCAATAATTTAATATTTAAAGCATTGAAGCTTAACAGAAATGTATCCTTAGGGTGGTATACTTTTTTAGAAATTCAAAGAATTCAAAGGGGTCAGAGCCCTTTAAGACCAGTGATTGATTTTATGTCGACAAGTCTTTAGTTTATAGGTTTATTATTCGCATTGATTTCAAGGATGAAGTTATGCCACGTAAGCCACGTTTCTTTTTATCGGATGTTCCCGTCCATATTGTTCATCGAGGCCACTCTCGGTCGCCTGTCTTTTTTGAAGATGCAGATTACACCAGTTATTTGTATTGGTTGCATAAGTCGTCTGAGAAGTACAAAGTATCGATACATGCTTTTGTGTTAATGACTAATCACGTACATCTATTAGTGACGCCACAGAATGGCGCCGATGTAAGTTTGTTTATGCAATATATCGGCAGACGGTACGTACCATACATAAACCAGAAATATGGTATGAGTGGTTCAATTTGGGAGGGACGGTATAAAGCTAGCCTGGTACAAGAGGATCACTATTTTTTATCGGTCATGCGCTATATTGAACTAAACCCGGTCAGGGCGAATATGGTTGAATCACCGTCACATTACCGTTGGTCTAGTTTTTGTCACAATGCAGGATTGAAAGTGATCAAGCTGATCAAACGCCACCAAATCTATCAGGGTTTGGCAAATGATGATTTAGAAAGAGTAAAAGCTTATCTAGCCTTGTTTAAAAGTGAGCTAGAAGATGAGGCGATGAAAAAGATAAACGATTCCTGGTTGACTGGAACGCCATTGGGAAATGATTATTTCAAAGACATGATTGAGGCTAAACTTATGTGTAAGGTTGGTCAAGACAGAAGAGGTCGACCTCATAAGATGTCTGGAAAAGGGCTTTGACCCCTTTAATTTTGGAAAAGGGCTTTGACCCCTTTAATTTACCCCTTTAATTTTTTACAGGTTGATGAAATGAATATAAAAACTTTGCAAATGTTGCCTGGTTTAAATCGTCGACGATTTGTTCAGGGGCTGGCAGCCGGTGGTGTACTATCCGCCATGCCACCCTGGTTGCTGGCTGGCTACGATCGCTTGGGCTCTATGGCCGCAGCGCCGATACTCAGAGGGCCGGAGATTGATCTGGTGATTGCCGAGCAAGCTGTTAATTTCACCGGGGTGCCGCGCATGGCGACTACCATCAATGGCTCAATCCCCGCGCCGACGCTTTATTTGCGTGAAGGCGATGAAGTCACAATTCGGGTAACCAATACCTTATCCGAGTCATCTTCTATTCATTGGCATGGTATTTTATTACCCTTTGAAATGGATGGTGTTCCCGGCGTTAGTTTTAACGGCATCGCTCCCGGTGAAACCTTTGTGTACCGATTTACGCTGCGTCAGAGCGGCACATACTGGTATCACAGCCATTCCGGTTTTCAAGAGATGACCGGCATGTATGGCGCCTTGATTATCGAGCCGGCTTCGCCAGAACCCCATGTTGTTCAACAGGATCATGTGGTCCTTTTGTCTGATTGGACCGATGAGGATCCAATGAATGTGTTTCGTAAGCTAAAGGTGCAAAGTGATCTTTATAATGTTCATCAACCGACTTTTATGGAGCTTTATCAGGATGTAAAGGCTATCGGTTTCCGGGCGGCGCTTGAGAAACGCAGCATGTGGAACCAGATGCGCATGAATCCGACCGATCTGGCGGATTTGTCGGCCGCGACGCTGACCTTTTTGATGAATGGCACCACGCCTGCAGGTAACTGGACCGGTTTATACAATCCTGGCGATAAGCTTAGGCTGCGTTTTATCAATGGTGCCAGTAATACTTTTTACGATGTACGGATTCCCGGCTTGCGATTAACGGTGGTCCAGGCGGATGGACAAAATACCAAGCCCGTAGAAGTCGATGAATTCCGTTTCGGCCCGGGTGAAACCTATGATGTCCTGGTTGAGCCCAAGGCCGAAGCCTACACAATTTTTGCGCAAACGATGGATCGAAGTGGTTATGCCAGAGGCACATTAGCCGTTAAAAGGGGCTTATCGGCAGAGGTGCCCGCGCTTGATCCTGTTGAATGGCTTAGCATGGCCGATATGATGGGCAGCATGTCGCATGATGCTCACCAAGCGGGCAGTAAGCATGCCATGCATCATAATATGCAATCAGCGTTGGATAAGAAGGGCTCTGCTGATCATCATCGCCATGCCATGCATGCACACCATGGCAGGCCCGCACAACAGGAAACAGCGGCACCACAAAAAATTGAAACACCTCATGACATGCATGGCCATCATGGAATGCACGATATGACCAAGATGCATTCTGATTCAAGCAGCGCAAGTCATAGCCAAAGTCTACTGACCAAGCCCTCATCCACTGTCCGGCACGCGCGCACGGAGTATGGCCCCTCTGTGGATATGCGGGTCGATATGCCCAGAACAAGCCTTGACGATCCGGGGACCGGGCTGCGTGATCTGGTGGAGCGCGGTTTACGCAAACCGGGGCATCGTGTCCTGACTTTGGCGGATTTGCGCTCAGCCGAGGGCGTACTCGATGATAAACGACCACCGGTTCGAGAACTTGAACTTCACCTGACCGGGAATATGGAACGTTACAGTTGGTCTTTTGATGGTTTGGAATTCGGACAGAGTACCCCAGTGTTTATGCGACACGAAGAACGCATCCGTATCATTCTGCAGAACGATACTATGATGACCCATCCCATGCACTTGCATGGCATGTGGAGCGAACTGGAAACCGATCAGGGGGAGCTCCTTGTCCGTCGGCATACCATTCCCGTGCAGCCTGCACAGCGTATCAGTTTTCTGACGACGCCTAATGACCTGGGTCGCTGGGTTTGGCACTGTCATCTTTTGTTTCACATGGATGCAGGTATGTTCAGGGAGGTGGTTGTCGCATGAGATATCGAACAGTTATCAGCTACCTCGCGCCTCTAGTTTTTTCCGGGGTGATGGCCAGCTATTCACTTAACGCTGTCTCACAGACAGGGGATGCCCATGCCTCCCACGGGCAGGATAACAGCGTTCCCGAAGATGCCCGTGATCCGCATGCCTATTCCGGTGGCTACTCGCGTACCGAGGGGCTTTATCGTTTACCCGGTGTGGCACCGCTCACGCTGATGGATGAGCATTATTTCTGGTCGGTACAGGGCGATCGGCTGGAGTGGCTCAAGGAAAGCAAACACCTGACCTTTGATATTTCGTCATGGGTAGGAACCACTTTTAATCGCGTGGTGGTCACGGCAGAAGGTGAAGTCGCAGAGGGTGAAGTGGAGGAAAGTTCTACTGAAGTGCTTTGGCAACATGCACTGACAGCTTATTTTGATGTTCAGGCAGGACTGCGGTTTGATCAGTTTGAAGTCGGCAGGGATCGGCAATGGCTGGCACTGGGACTTCAAGGTCTGGCACCCTATTGGCTTGAAGTGAGCGCAAGTGTTTATCTGCGCGAGAGCGGACATGCTGCGTTGAATATTGAGCTGGAGTATGACACGCTGATCACCCAATATCTGGTTTTGCAGTCGTGTGCCGAACTCAATTTCAATGCCAGGGAAGATAGCTTGAATGGCGTGGGGGCCGGGTTCTCTGATTTGGTTCTCGGAGTGCGAATGCGTTACGAGATCAGTAGACAATTTGCCCCATATGTTGGTATAGAATGGCTGAATACCTATGGCGATACGGCAGATTATAGACAGCAACGAAATGAAGATAGATCCGAAAACCAGTTTCTGGCGGGATTCAAATTCTGGTTCTAGGATAAATTAACGATACCGGCCAAGTAAACGAAAAAAATACCAACAAGAGGAAACTACAATGAAACATCACCATCTGATTAGACTAACTGTTATTGCGTCTTTGCTTACTTCACTAAATGTACAGGCGCATGACCCCAAAGAACATATGAAGGATGCTGAAAATCCCAACTGTGCTGCGATGGAAAATATGGATCACAGTAAAATGGGAAAAGATGACCCGGTGATGCAGGCAATGATGCAGAAATGCA
>JBFHPN010000021.1:0-11912 GCA_041592735.1 Oleiphilaceae bacterium
AATGCCGCCCAGATCCAGCCGGTCACCGACCACAGGATGACCATGCTGGGCTTTGGCAAAACAATCAGACAAAGACAGTTCCGGTGGGAAACGCTCGACACTGACGCCGTAAACCAGTTTTACGTCTGCCAGTCTGGCTTCGCCATTGAGAACAAATTCACCAAAGAAGCGCCGGTCTGTAAGATGTTCCGGTGGATCATTTCGGCCAAGTATGGCGCCGACATCGGCTATCTCTCCCTTGTGGGAGAGCACTGCCACGACATCGTGCTCCTGCAGATCCACGCCATCACGCGGGGGCAATAACATGCCATCCCTAAATATGCCAGCAATCTGGGTGCGTTCGGGAAGATGAACTTGTTTTATCGGGGTCATCCCTTGCCAGCGTTTCCCACCCAATGACACCAATAGTAATTCATGCTCGCCTACCCGCTGATGTTCCAGTTCCATACGTTTTTGCGGCGTCTGATCTTGAGGTATTTCAAGTTCCAGTTTGCGGGCCGTCCAGGCGATACTGGAGCCTTGTAACAATAAACTTACCAGCACCACAACAAAGGCAATCTGAAATAACACGTTGGAGCCCTCGATACCGGCAATTAACGGAAATAGCGCGAGTACAATGGGCACTGCACCGCGTAAACCGACCCAGCCGATAAACGCATGTTCTTTTGCGGAAAAACCAAAGGGTGAAAGCGACAACAGGGTGGATACCGGGCGCGCAATGAAAATTAATACCAGCGCGATCAGCAAGGCCAGAGGTGCGATGGATACTAAAGCGCTGGGAGTGACTAACAAACCCAGCAATAAGAAAAGAATCATCTGGGCCAGCCACGCCAGACCATCATGAATTTGTAAAATGGTATTCATGCCGCGAATATTCTGATTCGCCAGAACCACACCCAGCAGATAAATGGCCAGGAAGCCACTGCCCCCAATCGCATTGGTAGCACTGAACACAGTGAGGCCTGTTGCGGCAACCAGTAAAGGATATAAAGCAGGCACCAGACGGATTCGCTTAACCATCAGCGCGATCAGCCATCCCCCTGCCAAACCACTCAGAGCGCCCAGGCCAAATTGCTGAACGAGCATAAGCAGTGCGGACAGCCAGGACTGGTTTGCCGGGCTTTGTATAAATTCAATCAACATCAGGGTCAGAAAGATGGCCATCGGATCATTGCTGCCAGACTCGATTTCCAGGGTGGCGCCGACGCGTTCATTAAGTTGCAGGCCACGGCCATGAAGTAAGGCAAATACCGCGGCGGCATCGGTAGAAGACACAATGGCGCCCATGAGCAGGCCAACAAGTAAGGGGACCTGAAGTAACCAGGTGGCAAAAATACCCACAATCAGTGTGGTTAGCACCACGCCGAAGGTCGCCAGCACCAGAGCAGGTTTTAACCCGACCCGAAAGGACTGGACTTTGGTTCGCATACCGCCATCCAGTAATATCACGGCAAGGCAAAGATTCCCCGCCAGAAAACTCAGGTTAAGGTCATGGAAATAGATGCCTCCTGGCCCTTCTTCTCCTGCCAGCATGCCAATGCCGAGAAACAGTAATAACACAGGCATACCGATACGCGTTGAAAACGGTGTCAGCAGAATACTTATAGACACCAGTCCGGCACCTATCATTAACAGTGTCATATCCATGAGTCTTCCTCTAACGCACTAACCAGGCCACCAGCGGTAAGGTCACCAGACTGAATAGAATGCCAAAACCGATAATGCCGCTGACCAGTCGAGGCGCAAGGCCCGCGGTAATAGCCAGAGCGCCAGCGGAAATCATCGGCGGCATCGCCGCCTGAAAGACGCTGATGTCCACGACTAATCCGTCTTTTCCTAACGCAGTCCATAACGACCAGGCCAACAAAGGCATTACTAATAATTTCATGCCTAGTGCTGCGATAAAAGGATTTAATTCTTCTCGACTTAAGCGGAAGTGTAATTGAAAACCGACTGCAATCATTACCACGGGCACTAAAGTGGCCGCCAGACCGTTAATCAAATCAATCACCAATCCGGGCCAAACGCTGTCTCTTAATAGTAGACCACCCGTGAGCGCGATAAAGGATGGAAAGGAGATGATTTTTATTAGTATCGTTTGCATATTCGGTGTGTTGACCTTATTGCTATAAAGAGCAGCAATCACTGTGGCATAAGTCGCCAGAGCAATAAAAGATCCAAGCTGATCATAGATCACCGCATAAGGCATTCCGGGTGGTCCGAATAAAGCCTGGGTCATTGGATAGCCCAGAAATGAGGTATTGCCCAAGGGTAGAATGATCAGCATGGCGCCGGTAATATCGCGTGACCAGCCAAACAGCTTTGCCAGTGACAGAGTGATCACGACGACGCAAAGCAGCAAAAACCAGGGAGTGATAACCGGAATAAGCAGGGCGCTTGAAAAGTGCAGTAATGGAATGTTTTTCAGAATCAAGGCGGGCAAAGCGACATAGAGCACATAGGTGTTTAATACCACAGGGGTATTTTCCGGCATGACGCGTATTTTTCTCAGTATTAAACCGATAAAAATATAACTTAAGATAAGAAAGAAACTTTCCATTTATACTCGCAAAATAATGAATGAAGGCGCTCTAAAGCATAGACCAATTGTGTGTATTTCATGCCAGGCCCTTGTGTGACAAGACATTGTGACACATCGTTGTGTTATTTATGCCCCAAAAAGTCGATGTTCTGAGGGCTTTACCTCAACCGTTAACCGGCTGATTTTAAGCAGTAAGCGATATCTTCTGAGAATTGGCCACCATTCATAAAGAAGCATATCAGCCGGACGCCAGAGTGCCACCCATCCAATAATCAGTAAACCTTCTGCGAACATTTCATGGGAAAAGCCTTCGCCATAGGTTAAAACCACTTCACGGATCAGTGAGCAACTGATCAAAAAAATCAAACCTACCAGCCAGGCAATTCGACATTCACGGAAACAACGGCGTAAATTATTGAGTGTGGCGGTCGCGCGATAGCTGAAAAAATTACTGATGGAGGTTTGAAACTGAGTGGCACTATCCTGGTAGATGGCGTCTTCGGGAAGGTGAATCACCAGACAAACCGGGTGTGCCAGCGATAACATATCGACAGCATCCACAATATAGTGTTCTGCTGCCGGATCCAGATCCTTTTCATGAAAGGGTGAGGGGTCGAAGGTGTTGAACAATTGCTTGGGCGTATGCAGGTTCATTTCCAACAGATAAGGTGCTGTATCCTGATTAAAAGGCCATTTAAGTGGCATACCTTTTCTCCCTTATAGCGTTGATGGAAACTGCCGATGACGGTTTTACTTGAAATAACTTCGTGGCATAGTTGAAAAAACGACATGTCTTTACAGCTTATTCGATTTATCCTCTGTTTAGCCGGTGTTTTCAATGGCAAATTTAAGTGAGAGGTGTTTCTGTTGACTGCCTATTCTGCTAGTGCTTTTGGTGTTCGCGGTGCATTGCTGACCTTTCATGAGGACCCGGAGCAATTCACAGAGCAGGCCTATCTCTATCTGGAAGATGGTGTGCTGGTGATTGACGCTGGCAAAATAATCAGCGTTGGACCATCACAAGAGCTGTTACCAATGCTCTCAGCTATCCCGATTCACGACTACCGTGAGTATTTAATCACGGCGGGTTTCATTGATGCGCACTGTCACTACCCCCAGTTACAGATGATTGCAAGCCATGGCAAGCAGTTGCTGGACTGGTTAAACGACTACATCTTCCCCTGTGAAAGACAATTTGAAAATACCGAACATGCCAGCCGCATCAGCGAACAATTTTTAGCTGAACTAGTAAGACAGGGTACAACAAGCGCAGCCGTATTTGCTACGGTTCATCCGCAGTCTGTCGAGGTTTTTTTTGAAGCCGCCCACCGGCTGAATATGCGTATGATCTGCGGAAAAGTGATGATGGATACGCTGGCGCCTGAATGGCTCAGAGATCAGCCTGAACAGAGTTATTTCGAGAGCCGCGCTCTGATAGAAAAATGGCATGGCACGGGTCGCCAATTGTATGCGATTACCCCGCGTTTTGCCTTGAGCTCTTCTGATCAACAACTGGCTCTGGCGGGGACGCTTAAGGCGGAGTTCCCGGATTGTTATCTGCAGACGCACCTGTCCGAAAATCTTGAAGAGCTGGCTGCTATCAAACAGCGTTTCACGCAGCATTGTGATTATCTGGATGTTTATGATCATTTTGGCCTGCTGGGCTCACGCAGCTTATTTGCACACGGCATTCATTTGAATGACAGAGAGCGCAAGCGTCTAAAGCAAACCGATTCAAAGCTGGTCTTCTGCCCTTCATCAAACTTGTTCCTGGGCAGTGGTTTATTCAACTTTCAAGGTTTGCAGGCAGAAGATCTGAATTTTGCTGTCGGTACAGATATTGGTGCGGGTACTAGTTTATCTTTGCTCGCCACCCTCGCGGAGGGCTATAAAGTGGCCCAGTTGCAGGGTCAATCTATATCACCGCTTAAGAGCCTTTATTTGGCTACCTTAGGTAATGCCCGTGCACTGGGTTTGGATACGAAGATCGGCATGCTTAAGCCTGGTCATGAAGCGGACTTCGTGGTGCTTGATTTGCATGCCAATCCTCTTTTGGCGCTCCGGCAAAAACAGGCTGGCAGTTTGTCGGAACGTTTATTTGCGTTGATGTTTCTGGGCGGTGAGCATGCGATCAAAGCAACCTATGTTGCGGGTAAATGCCTTTATCAGAAACCTGACAGTTAACTTAAACCGACGGAATCACGTAAAGGTATATACTCAAAAAATGACAAACGCTACCGGCTAATACAAACAAGTGCCAGATGGCATGACTGTAGGGAATGCGTTTATTCAGGTAGAAAATAACTCCGCCGGTATAGGCCAGACCTCCGGCAATTAATAAGTTCAGGCCGCCGCTGGCCAAAGAGGCCTGTAACTCATCAAATGACAAGACCACCAGCCAGCCCATCACCAGATAAGTAGCGACTCTGAGTAGCTTGAAGCGATGTTTGAATTGAATCTTCAGTAAAATCCCTAAAGCCGCAATGGACCATATAATGCCAAAGAAAAGCCAGCCTACACTGTCTCGTAAAGTGATCAGCAAATAAGGTGTATACGTCCCTGCGATCAGCAGATAGATGGCGCAATGATCCCACATTTTAAAGCGGTGTTTTTGCTCGGGGGCGCGCGCGGCATGATAAAGCGTCGAAGCCAGATAAAGTGCGAGTAAACTGCAGCCAAACAAGGTGACACTGAAGATCTGTAGGTTATGAACAGGCGACGCCCATTCAGACGGTATACTTTGCAATAAAAGCAAAACCATGCCGCAAGCGCTTAACAAAACACCTAGTGCATGGGTTAAGGTGTTTGCCCGCTCTTCGGCTTCTGGATATTCCTGGTTTGGATGTGTGTGCATCGTGTAGCTCCTTATTTAAGCGTACACATGTTAGCTTAAAAAAAGGGCTTTAGCATGTTAAGTTTTAGCCGGATGCTGCGGCTTCGGACCTGATGGCCGAAACCTGACAGCAAATTGGCTGAAAACTGAAGCTGTTAACGCCAGGCGCTTTGAAGTGCAAAGCGCGTTGGTTGGACACATTGATTATGCTGTGAAACGCTTCAAGCCTTTGAATAATCCATCGGTCAAATTTACAAATTCATGTCTGGCTTTTTTAAAGACCAGATTTTTAACCGCATTGACTTCTGAGAAATCATCCATATGGCTTTCTTCTGAGGCTGCTGCATTGACCAGTCTCGGTTTGCTATGTTGCTTATTTTCTAAAGCTGTTGAGCCGTCTGAAGTCACATAGGCGGGGTAGCATTTCTTAAGACTTTGGGCCAGTGCGGATTTAGGTTTGATCGCATAGCATTCGAAAATGATGTCCAGCGCCATATCGAAAGCTTTTTGTTCACCATGCACGGCAATAGATAGGGTGGTACGTTTAACATCTTCACGCCAGGGTACATTGATTCTTAATTCGAATACATCGATAGGTTTGCGGCCTTTGCGTTTAACCTGTACACGGCGCAAGCCGCGAATCTGGCCATTGTCGCGAATATGGTATTCGGGTGATAAGGCTTGTTCTACCATATAGGCCTGCTGAGCCTTGGCGAGGCGGGCGTCGATTTCCAGCGCCTTTTTGTAGGCTGCCTCACGGCTGCGTTTAATGCGGACATATTCCTGATGTTCTTGTCCGCCCCAGGCGCGAAAAACCCGGAAATACGATAAGTCACCATAGTGGTGGTCATAAATTGCCATATACAGTCTCCTCCCTTGGGACATTCCATATCTTGAAAAACAGCCTGGCCTGAAAGGTAATTGCTGGAAACTACGCTAGACTGTTTTTCTATATCAACTATAGGCAGACCGGCCTGATCCGATGCGTGTCAAGGCCTGGGGAAATTATGACGCAAGCAAAAAGCCGGGTCATGATTCTTGAACCAGTGTTTGAATTGAGCGCGGAGCAGGCTGAAAAGGTCTGTCAGCCATCTTTGGCAGGCGCACTTTACACGATTATCAGTAAAAAGATGAGAGCCAATCTATGAAATATCTAATTTATTTGTCTCAAAGTTACGGCAAAAAAGCCTGTATTTGGGGTATAATGCCCGACTTTTGACCGCGCCGGCTTGTATTTCCGGTCGTGTGGCAAGCAATAAAAGCCATAATGATAATAACTGTCTTTTGCATCCTAATAGGTATGCAAAGATGTGCTAAATGAATCTCTGACTTTAATGTGGTGGTACCTCGTGTCGAATCCTAGCGAACCAACTGGAACTACGCCTAACCCAAGACCTGATGTAAAAACCTTTCAGGGGCTGATATTGGCTCTGCAGAACTTCTGGGCCAGCAAGGGCTGTGTGATATTGCAGCCATTAGATATGGAAGTGGGTGCAGGAACCTTTCACCCAGCCACGTTTCTGCGTGCGATTGGCCCAGAAACCTGGAATGCCGCCTATGTGCAGCCGAGCCGACGTCCGACCGACGGCCGCTATGGTGAAAACCCCAATCGCCTGCAACACTACTATCAGTTCCAGGTTGTGATGAAACCATCGCCTCTGGATATACAAGACCTGTACCTTGAATCACTGAAAGCCATGGGCATTGATACAGCGGTGCACGATATTCGTTTTGTTGAGGATAACTGGGAATCGCCTACGCTGGGTGCCTGGGGGCTGGGTTGGGAAGTATGGCTGAACGGCATGGAGGTGACACAGTTTACTTACTTCCAGCAGGTCGGTGGGCTTGAGTGTTATCCCGTGACCGGTGAAATAACCTATGGGCTTGAACGTATTGCCATGTATCTGCAAGGCGTAGATAGTGTCTATGATCTGATCTGGACGCATGGCCCGCAAGGTGATGTCACCTATGGCGATGTGTTTCATCAGAATGAAGTGGAAATGTCGACCTATAACTTCCAACATGCCAATACCGATTTATTATTCAGTAATTTCGACAGTTATGAAGCAGAAAGCCAGAAAATGATTGAGCAGGGCCTGCCTTTGCCTGCCTATGAGCTGGTCTTGAAGGCCTCACATACCTTCAACCTGCTTGATGCCCGTCATGCCATCTCGGTAACAGAGCGGCAGCGCTATATATTGCGGGTGCGAGGCTTGGCCAGAGCCGTGGCTCAAGCGTATTTTGACAGCCGGAAATCGCTCGGTTTTCCACTGGCAGATGAGGCACTTCGCCAGGAAGTTTTAGCCAACCTTGAAGAGCATGCCAGAACAGATGAGTCTGCTGCAAAGACTACCTTCGCCGCGGGAGAGAGAAACTAATGTTAACGCAAGATTTTCTGGTTGAGATTGGTACCGAAGAATTACCACCCAAAGCCTTAAAAATATTATCCAATGCCTTCACGCAAGGTATTGAGGATGGCTTGAAAGCCGCTGGTCTCAGCTATGCTAAGGCGCTTTCTTTTGCCAGCCCCCGTCGTTTGGCCGTGCGCATTGAAGCGCTGCAAACCCAACAGGCCGATATCGCCATTGAAAAAAGAGGGCCTTCAAAAAAAGCGGCTTTCGATAATAATGGCCAGGCAACACGCGCCCTTCTGGGTTTTACCCAATCGCTGGGTATTTCACCTGACCAGCTGGAAGAAATGGAAACACCCAAGGGTGCCTGGTTGGTCTATCGCACGACGGAAGCCGGGCAGCCAACCAAGTCCTTGTTAAATGAGGTGGTTTTGCAATCGCTGCATAAGCTGCCAATTCCTAAACGGATGCGTTGGGGTGCCCAGAAAGTCGAGTTTGTTCGCCCTTTGCAATGGGTGGTCATGTTGTTTGGTAAAGAGCTGGTACCAGGTGAAATTCTGGGTATCAGCAATGGCAACAAAACACGCGGCCATCGCTTTCATAGCCAGGGAGAAATCACCTTAAATGATCCCGCAGAATATGAAGCGCGTCTGTTGAATGAGGGTAAAGTCATTGCGGACTATGCACAGCGTAAGGAAAAAATCCGCCTGGGCGTGCAGGAAGCGGCCAAAGCCCATCAGGGTGTCGCCGTGATTGATGAAGATCTGCTGGATGAAGTGGCCTCCCTTAATGAATGGCCGGTGCCTTTAGTGGGAAAATTTGAAGAGCGTTTCCTGGCGGTGCCCACAGAAGCCCTGATCTCCTCTATGAAAGAGCATCAGAAGTATTTTCATATGCTCGATGCACAAGGCAAGATGCTGCCGAACTTTATTACCCTGGCCAACATTGAAAGTCTGGACCCTCAACAGGTGATAGAAGGTAATGAACGGGTGATTCGCCCAAGGCTATCCGATGCTGCCTTCTTTTTTGAAACAGACAAACAGACCAGTTTAGAAACACGACGAGTCGAGTTAAAGAAAATAGTCTTTCAAACCCGGCTTGGAACGGTGTATGACAAAACAGAGCGGGTGTCTAAACTGGCCGCAAAAATTAGCCAGGCAATGGGCGGTAATCCTGTTGATGCAGAACGCGCCGGTCAATTGGCAAAATCCGATCTGGTGACCGAAATGGTGCTGGAATTTACTGATCTGCAAGGCATTATGGGGTATCACTACGCCCTGCATGATGGTGAAAATCAAGAAGTTGCGCTGGCACTGAATGAGCAGTATCAGCCTAAATTTGCTGGTGATCAGTTACCCACAACCAAAACCGGTTGTGCCTTGTCTATTGCTGAAAAACTGGATTCACTCACAGGTCTGTTTGGTATCAATCAGCCTCCCACCGGCACTAAGGATCCGTTTGCGCTGAGACGGGCCGCCTTAGGTGTATTGCGTATTTTGGTGGAGAAACAACTGCCCCTGGATTTAACCGATCTGATTGCCTGGAGTATTGCTGAGTATGCAGCCAATGGCCAGGCTGAAGCATTAGAGAACAAAGAACTTGAGTCACAGCTGATCAATTATATGTTGGAACGTTTCCGGGCGCGTTATGAGGATGAGGCCGTCCCGGTTGATGTGTTTCTTGCTGTCAGTGCGCGCCGACCCACGCAGCCGCTTGATTTTGATCAGCGTATTAAAGCGGTACATGCCTTCTCAAAGCGCGCAGAAGCAGATGCGCTTGCGGCAGCCAACAAGCGTGTGAGTAATATTCTGGCGAAACAGGCGGGTGATACCACTGCCCTGACGATTAATTCAGCCTTGCTGATTGAAACCGCAGAAGTCGAATTGGCCGCTCAGATCAGTGAGCTGAGTGCACAGGTCAACCCCTTGTTTGCCAAGGGCGATTATCAGGCAGCCTTGACCCTGCTTGCCAGCCTGCAGCAACCCGTTGATCGTTTTTTTGATGAAGTGATGGTAATGGCTGAAGACCCGGCGATTAAACAAAACCGCTTGGCCTTATTACAGCAATTAAGTGCTTTGTTTTTACAGGTGGCGGATATCTCGCTGCTTTCTAAATAACACTTCGAAATGTTCTGCCACAGGCGCAGCTTGATTTAGCTGCGCCTTTTTTATGTTTTCGGGTTTGTGCTGACAAACAGGGCATCAAGTTCGGGTAATGCATACTAAATTTGTCCGGCAAATTTTTGCGTAACTGCTAGGCTTTATAGAGACAGCTCACAACTATAACAAGCTGGCCACTATGCATACCCTCGTTAAACCTATTTTTTATGTAATGAACAAACTGAGCTATAGCTTAAAGTTTATTTTGCTATGTTCGGTGTTCGCTATCCCTTTGTCGATTTTTGCCTACCAGCTGGCAGAAAGTTACCATCAGCGAGCGGAACAAGCCGAAATTACCCAGAGAGGCCTGGCTTACATTCAGAAAACTACCCTGCTGATCAATCAACTTGAACTGATGCGTGATTTGAAAGTCATTACCTCTTGGCGCGCAGATCCGGAATTCCAGACACGCTATCTCGAAGCCCGTGCAAATGTGTTATTACAAATAGATGAACTCACCAGCCAGACGGTCAGACCCAGCCGCTTGGCGTTTCTAAAAGAACTTAAGGATATCGTCACGGCTGATGAAATGGTTAAGGGGACTGAGTCCAGAAGCATTGATACCGTATATGAAAATGCCCAACAGGTACTGGAGAAAATTTATAACTGGCGGATGAAGCTAAGTTACGGCTTTGTATCTATCAGTGAAAATAATCCTAATATCCTGGCTATTATCAATATTCTCAATGATCTGGATAATTATACCGAAACACTTGGGGAAGCCAGGAGCTATGGTAGTTTATATCTGGCACAGCATTTTATTAACTCCAATGGCATTCAGGTGCTCGAAAAAGTGTATCTGCGCTTGACCCAGTTAGCAGAGATGACGGATCTTAAAGAACTTGAATATCAATTGTTTCTGGCCAGTTATCCCGAAGCCAGGTTGGGTTCTATTAAAAATGGCGTGTTGGAAGGTCGGGAAGAACTTTATCAAAGGTTGATTATGGCGCAAGAGGTGAATAGCGATCCATTGAAGTACTTTGAAAAACTAAGCGCCAGTATGGATACGGTATATGCACACAAAATAGCCTTGTTTAAATTGTCCGGCATGATTGTTGAGCAGGATTACCAGAAGAGTATTCAAAATTTGGGTGCTTTTTACGTGGGCCTTGCATTTGGGCTTATCTTATTAGTTTATTTGATTCTGGGTCTTTATTACTCGGTATCCATTACCATCAAAGAATTGTTAAGAGCTGCCAAGGCCTTTTCTGCGGGAAACTACAATAAACCGGTTAAAATAGTATCCAATGATGAGTTGATGGCTGTCGCCGAGGCAATGGACATCATGCGTATAAATATTAAAGAGCGGGAAGAACGACTGGCACGTATGAGCCAAACCGATGGCTTGACGCAGTTATCCAACCGCAAGTTTTTTGATAATGCCCTTCAGATCAGTTTGGCAAACAGTCGCCGAAATATGACGCCCATGTCTTTATTGATGATGGATATCGATCATTTTAAAAAGGTTAATGATGACTATGGCCACCTTGCTGGTGATGAGTGTCTCATACAGATTGCCCAATTGATGAAACAACAGTTCCAGCGCCAGACGGATGTCGTCGCTCGATATGGAGGCGAAGAGTTTGTCGCAATTCTCTATGGCCAGTCATTAGAAGATGCGCTTAGTCAATCTGAAAAGCTTAGAGAAATCATTGCGCATACCGAAATAGTATCGGGAGAAACGCGCTTTAAGGTCACCGCCAGTTTTGGTCTGGCAACCTTGGTACCTCCGGTAGATGCGCAGCCACAGGATTTGCTTGCCCTGGCAGATGCACTGCTTTACCGTTCGAAAGATAATGGCCGTAACCAGATTAATGCTGATATTTACCGACAGTTACCCGTCAGATGATTTCTTTTGAATAGGCATTTGTTGAGAGAAAGACTGAAGCAGTAAACGATATGGTCTTTAATTATTGGCGGTAGAGGGAGATCAGCTCTGCTAACTTGTCCGTTAAGTGACCTTCCAATTCATCCAGATTTTTTCCAAAAACACCAAGATATTTTTCGGCCTGTTGATGAGTCATGCG